>JAIWOE010000200.1 GCA_020217165.1 Desulfovibrio sp.
AAGGATAGAATCACGGTGCAGCACGCCAGTCTTCATGGGTTCCTTTCACCATAAGCAAGGAGCATCATCATGCTAGGCCTCGGCAAACGATTGGAAGCGCTGCACGGTGTTTCGCAATCCAGCAGCGAAGAACAACAGCGAGACTACAAAAACTGGAGCAAGGGATTGTTGGTTGCCTGCCTCGCCGGCTTCCTGATTGTCTGCATCATCATTGCCTACAGCGCGTTGGCATATCGCATCGAAGGCGTTACCGCCTCCATGACGGACTCCATCAGGGCCATCGAGGCCAGGACCGATGCCCGCATGGAAGCCAAGGCCCAGGAATTTTTTGGCAAGCTCGAAGGCCAGCTTGCCGCCATGGAAGCAAAGCAGCAGGCCCTGCAGGATGCTGCACTGCAAGGGGCGCTGATGGAAATGTCCCTCAAGGCGGCGGCCTTGAAACTGCAGGACTACCCTGCGGGAACCAAGGCCACGCTGGAACAGATCGAAGCACTGTTGGCCTCCCTGCGGCAACAGGCGTCGCAGTGATGCATTCCCTTCAAGGCTGGCAGATGTTGCGGGGCGGGATGCGTGGAGTCGGTCCCGCCCCTAGTCAATTAGGTGCCCTGCAACCCTGGAGCCCCTCCATGGAAACGACACGTGTGCTTTTGGTGGATGACGAGCAGGACTTTCTGGACCTCATGCAAAAGCGCATGGCCAAACGAAAAATCGACCTGCAAGTTGCTTCCAGCGGCCAGCAGGCCCTGGATATGGCCCGCAACAACTTCTTTGACGTGGTGATCCTGGATGTGAAAATGCCTGGCATGGACGGCATTGAGACCTTGCGGCAATTGCGCATCATCAGCCCGGATACACAGGTGATCATGTTGACAGGCCATGCGGACGTAGAAACAGCCGTTAAGGGCATGGAACTAGGCGCCTTTGACTATATGATGAAGCCGATGTCCTTTGATTATTTGCTGATGAAAATTCAGGATGCACACTCCATGCGCTCCATTGGCGGAGTCTAGCAGACGTCTTGCATCCCTTTGCACAGCGTGTCCTGCAACAGGACAACCCGGCTAGGAGCCTTGTATGGTCTCGCTTCGACACAAAATTTCGCAATGGCTTGGGCTTTCCAGTCCGGAGCAGGATCCTGCCGCCATGGAAACCCTGGAGGCGTTGCGCAAGGAGTTCCAGGGACGCTGCCTGCACTTCAAGCGACTGTTACAGGCCAATGGCAAATCCCTTCACGCCATGGCGTTCCTTGAAGAAGCGCTGGATGGAAAACGCGCCTTCACTCTCCAGGCATTGCGAAGCACCTGTGTGGACATCGCCACCAATGTCTTTACCATGGTGCGGTCCCTCGAAGGTATGGCTCCTGGTAAATATGATACATTGCAGGCATCCTTCAAAAGAATCCAGGCCTCCATTGAAGACGCCCTGCGTCCGCACGCCGCAGTAGCCACTGGCCCCCTCATCATCCCGTTGCATGAGGCAGGCCAGCAGCACGCCCTGGAAATCGGCACCAAACTGGCCACCCTGGCCCAGGCCGCCAAGGCCGTGCATGCGGAAATACCCCGGGGATTCGTCATCACCGCCGCGGCATTCCACAAATTTCTGGCTCATCAGGGGCTGCAGGAAGAAATCAACCGGCGCATCCAGATTGCCGACGCGTCTTCCCTGTCCGAGCTCATCGCCCTCTCCTCCGCCGTGCAACATTGCATCATCGAGGCAGACCTCCCGGAAGAGGTGGCCACGGCCATTCTGGAGGCATACGCCGCCCTGGAGCGGGAATGTGGCCGCCCCGTCAAAGTGGCCGTGCGCTCCAGCGCCCTGGGGGAGGACGCGCACGGCGCCTCCTTTGCCGGGCAGTACCGCACGGAGCTCAATGTAGATCGCGCCTCCCTCCTGGACCAATACAAGGAGGTGGCGGCCTCCAAATACGGTGTTACGGCCATGGCCTATCGCCAGGCCAAGGGCCTGTTGGATGAGGAAGTCGCCATGTGCGTGGGCTGCCTGGAAATGGTGGATGCCGTGGTCAGCGGCGTGGCCTACTCCGCCAACCCCATGGCGCCCCAGGATGGCACGGTGGAGATTCACAGCGTCTTCGGCCTGCCCAAGGCTGTGGTGGATGGGCAGACCGCGGCGGACCGCTTTCTCCTGGCCCGCAGCGACGGGCAGCTGCTGGAATCGCACATTGCCGTCAAAACCAGCCGTATCATACTGCATCCCGAGGAAGGGGTGATGCTGGACGAGGTTCCCTCGGTCCTGCAGGAGCAACCCAGCCTGAATAGCGCCCAGGCCCTGCGCGTGGCCTGGCTGGCCCTGGATCTGGAACGCCATTTTGGTACCCCCCAGGATGTGGAGTGGGCTTTTGACGCAGAAGACCGCCTGATCCTGCTGCAATGCCGGCCACTGGCCGTGCAGGATGCCTGCGCCGAGGCTTCCGCGCCCTCCCCTGCCGATGTCCGCGCAGAGTTGCTGCAAGAAGCCCTGGCCCATGGCGGCCAGACTGCAAGTCCAGGCGTGGCCGCGGGACCGGTGTTTGTGGTGCGTCAGGGCGCGCACCTGCTGCAGTTCCCCGCCGGCGCCGTGCTGGTGGTGCAGCAGGCCCTGCCACGCTGGGCGCCCCTGCTGCAGCGGGCCGCAGCCTTGGTGAGCGCCAGTGGCAGCACGGCCGGACACCTGGCCAATGTGGCTCGGGAGTTTGGCGTGCCGGCCATTTTTGGCATCGAAGACGCCGTGGAACGCCTGGAGCATGCCGGGGAAATCACGGTGGATGCCAACCATCGCCTTGTCCTGCCTGGTCGGCGGGAAGACGTACTCCTGGCCGCTCCCTGCCCCCGCAAGAACACCCTGTTGGGCAGCCCGGCCCACCGCATGCTGGAGCAGGCCGCCTCCCTCATCGTGCCCCTGACCTTCCTGGATCCTGCCGCCTCCACCTTCCATCCAGACTATTGTGCCACCCTGCACGACATCACCCGCTTTTGCCATGAAAAGGCCGTGGCCGAGATGTTCCGCTCCCGCGAGGCCCACGGCGAGCATGGCCAGGCATTCCCCATTGGTGTCAGCAAACAGCTGACCCTGGACGGACGGCCCATGCAATACTGGGTGGTGGACCTGGACGATGGCTTTCACGCCCCGGTGGATGGACCCACCGTGAGCCTGGAGGATATCGCCTGCGTCCCCATGCTGGCCTACTGGCAGGGCCTCACAGCCATTCCCTGGCAGGGGCCGCCAGCCATGGACGCCCGGGGCTTCATGTCCGTGATGCTGGAAGCCACGGCCAACCCGAACCTGGAACCCGGCATGGCCTCCACCTTTGCCCAGCAAACGTACTTCCTCATCTCCCGTCATTTCATGAGCCTGCAGTCCCGCACGGGCTTTCATTTCTGCACCGTGGAAGCCATGGCCGGCCCGGCGGTGGAAGAAAACACCCTGTTTTTCAACTTCAACGGCGGCGCCGCCAGCATCGATCGCCGGGAGTCCCGGGCCCAGCTCATTGCCGACCTCTTGGCCGACCACGATTTTGATGTGGAAGTCCGTATGGATACCCTCACCGCACGGCTGGAGGGCTTTGACCAGGAGCGCATGGAAACGGCCCTGCGCCTGGTGGGCCATCTGGTGCAGCACACCCGGCAGCTGGACATGGTCATGGGCGATCCAGCCCGGACCGCCGCCATCCGCGAAACCCTGCGGCGGGACCTGCAGCGCGTCGCCGCCATGGCATTCAACGAGGCCTAGCCCATGGAAACCACGCCGTATACCGCCCTGCGCCTCAAGATCATCGGCGCCACCCTGGTGCTCTCCCTCGCGCCCCTGTTCACCCTGGGCTATTTCATCCACACCTCCTTCAGCCAGGCGTACAAGGAAAAGGTGGAGCGCGCCTTGCGCATCATCATGGAAGACAAGCGCAACGCCATCGACATGTTCCTGGAAGCCAGCCTGGCCCAGCTGCGCACCGTGGCCGACAGCCACACCCTGGCCGAACTGAGCGACCAGGATCGCCTGACCCGCGTGCTCGCCACCCTGCAGGGCAATTTCCGCGCTTTCATGGACCTGGGAGTCATTGACGAGGACGGCAACCACATTGCCTACGCTGGCCCGTACAAACTCCGGGGCCTCAATTACAGTCAGGAGGCCTGGTTCAACGAGGTCATGCGCCGCGGCATTCATGTAAGCGATACCTTCCTGGGCTTCCGCAACTATCCCCACTGCATTGTTGCCGTGCTGCGCCGGGAGCCGGACAAGGTCTGGGCCCTGCGCGCCACCGTGGATTCCGACGTCTTCACCAGCCTGGTGCGCGCCGTGCCCATGGGCCGCCAGGCAGAAGCCTTCCTGGTAAACGGCCAGGGCGTGCTGCAAACCATGTCCTCCCGCCACGGCGCGGTGCTGGGCACGGCCACCTTGCGCATGGACGGCCACTTTGCCGGCGCTCGGCTCTACGAATCCAGCCTGCCCAACGGCCGGACCCTGCTCACGGGCATGACCTGGCTGCAGCAGGCCAACTGGATGCTGGTGGTGCAGGAGGATCCTGCGGAAGAGATGTCTCCCCTGCTGCGCACACAGCGCCAGACGTTCTTCATTGTTCTGGCTGGCGCCTTTGTCATCCTGGCCGGGGCCATCTTCACCTCCAGCCGCATCGTGGCCCGCCTGGCCCAGGCCGACAAGGAAAAGGCCGCCATGGATGCCGCGCTGTTGCAGTCTGGCAAGATTGCCGCCATCGGCAAGCTGGCCGCCGGGGTGGCCCACGAGGTCAACAACCCCCTGACCCTCATTCGGGAAAGCGCTGGCTGGATCCGCGACCTGCTTTCAGAAGAAGACAAACAACAGATCAAGAACTATGAAGAAATTGACGAAGCCCTGGTCAAGATAGACCAGCATGTGGAGCGTGCCCGCACCGTGACCCACCGGCTGCTGGGCTTTGCCCGCCGCATGGAACCCATGCAGGAGCACATCGACCTCAACGCCGTGTTGGAGCAGACCGTCAAGTTCCTGGAAAGCGAGGCCCTGTACCGCAACATTAGCATCGACAAGCACTTCGATCGCTCCATGCCCTGCATCACCACGGACCCGGCCCAGCTGCAGCAGGTCTTTCTGAATCTCTTGGAGAATGCCATTGACGCCATTGACCGCGGCGGCAAGATCCTTATCTCCACCGGCACGGACGAGGCCGAGGTCTATGCCTCCATCACGGATTCGGGCCATGGCATTCCCAAGCACGTGCTGGACAGGATCTTCGACCCCTTCTTTACCACTAAAAAAGTGGGCGAAGGTACCGGGCTTGGATTGTCCATCAGTTACGGGATCATCGAGAAGCTCGGGGGACGCATCACCGTGTCCAGCGAGGAAGGCCAAGGCGCCACCTTTACCGTGCACCTGCCCCTGGCGGCAGCCTGCTGATGGAGCCCCCCATGACAGCCGTGAATATCCTGATTATTGATGACGAAGAAGAATTCGTCTCCCTCATCGTCAAACGTCTGGGCAAGCGCGGTCTGGCTGCAGCCGGCGTCACCAGCGGCCGCAAGGGCCTGGAGCACCTGGAGGCCCACCCCGTGGACGTGGTGATCCTGGATGTGATGATGCCTGATCTCAACGGCCTGGAAACCCTCAAGGAAATCAAAAAACAGCATCCCACGGTGGAGGTGATCATGCTCACGGGCCACGGCTCGGTGAAAACCGGCCTGGAGGGCATGAGCTACGGCGCCTTCGATTACGTCCTCAAGCCGTACAACCTTGATGAATTGCTGCAAAAAATCAACGCCGCGGCAGAGCGCAAGACCCTGCGCGAGATGTAGTGTTGCGTCCATAACTTTTGCCCATGCAATAAGGAGCTCGCGCATGCGCTCGTTGCTGGCACCGGACGCCCCCTGGCGGCTCCTGCGCCTGGGCCGCTGGACCACCGCCGGCCTGGCTCTGGCTGGCGGCGGGCTGCTCTTGGCTGGCTGGACCGCCGCCGGCACCGCCGTCCTGGCGGTCGGCTCTGCCCTGGCCGTGATCGGGGCGTGGTGGATGCAGCGCTCCCTGGCGCGCTCCCTGGCCCACGCCCAACACCTGGACAAGGCCCTGCTGCAGGCGCAAAAAATGTCGGAAATCGGCCAGCTGGCGTCGGGGGTGGCGCATGAGATCAACAACCCCCTGGCCATCATCGGTCAGGAAGCCGAGCTGACCCTCCTGCTCCTGGGCGACGAAAACCCCAATGGCCACGGCGCGGATATCCGCGACAGCCTCTGCCAGATCTGCCAGCAGGTGGCCCGCGGCGGAGAGATCACCCGCAAACTCCTGGATTTCTCCCGCCCGCGGGAGGCCTTTGTCCAGGCCTGGGACCTCAACCGCCTGGTGGAAGACATGGTGCTGCTGGTGGAACGCGACGAGCGCCTGCTGGATGTGGAGGTCATTCGGAGCTATGATCCTGCCCTGACCACCCTGCACACCGACGGTCCCTTGCTGCGGCAAGTATTGCTGAACCTGCTCAACAACGCCGCCCAGGCCGTGCAGGCGGCCCAAGGGTCGCACCACACCCGCGGAGGTAAGGGGCGCGTTGTGGT
>JAIWOE010000201.1 GCA_020217165.1 Desulfovibrio sp.
CGATTCCTCGACCCAGGCCCGCTCGCCGTCGCGCCTCCCGCCGCACTGCCGTGCCGCAAGAGGAGGTGTTCACTGTCGTTTTTCAGAGAGCCGCGTCTGGGGACTCGTTGCCGTTTCCCTTGGCGCGAAAGATCAGTATTAAGCGATCCCTCTCATCTCGTCAACATCTTTTTTCAGGCCCCCCTCACTTTTTTTCGGCCCCGAGGGGGATGGCCGCCGCGCGGTGGTGGTGACCGCCACGCGGACAGCCCTTCTAGGGAACCTGCACCGAACTGTCAACGGCTTTTTCCCACGAGGAGCGAATTTTCCGGCATTGCCGGCAAGGAGCATGCCGATTCACAGCGTTTCCTGCAGGTTATATAGTCGTCCTCCCGGCAGGACATGACGCATTCGCCGCACATGGTCTCCGGGGCCTGGCGGCCCTGCCCCACGGCCCACCATTGCAGGCAGAACCCGGTTTCCGGGTGCCGCAGGCTGCCCTGCCGGTTGCCGCACGACACCAGCACGCGCTCCAGCTCCGCAGCATTCATGTGATCTTGCTGCACATTGCCCTGGTGGGGCGGCACGATGATGGCCGCCAGCACAGCCATGGACACCGACGCCGACGCAATCCACTGACCCACGTCCATCGCCTTCTCCCTTGATTCTGCTTGTGGTTGGATTGCCGCCACCATATCCTGCCGCGACGTGTGGAATCCAACGCGAATTCCTGAAGGCAGGGTTCAGGATTTCCGCATTCCCTGACGCCCGGTTCGTGATACAAGGCAGCACATCATTAAGATGGCGGGAGATTGCGATGGAGCTCTACCAACTCAGAAGCTTTGTGGCCGTGGCCCGGGAGGGTGCGCTCACGCGGGCGGCGGAGAAGGTCTATGCCAGCCAGTCCGCCGTCAGTGGGCACATCAAATCCCTGGAGGACGAGCTGGGCGTGCACCTGTTCCGACGCACGGCCAAGGGGATGGAATTGACCCCAGCGGGACGCCAGCTGCTGGACAAGGCCGCGGCCATCCTGGAGACGGCGGAATCCCTGGCCCGGGAGGCCGCCTCCCTGCGCGACGAAGTGCGCGGCGTGCTGCGGGTGAGCGTGAACACGGACTTCAGCTACCTGCGCCTGGCCTCCATCGGCCGCCGTCTGGCCGCACGCTGGCCCGAACTGGAGGTGCATTACCTGCTCACCCAATCCCACCTTACCCCGGGACTGGTGCAGTCCGGGGAGGTGGACCTGGGCTTCCTTTTTGGCAACTGGAGCCACAAGGCATCCGAGGACATGCGCTTTGTGGAACTGGACAGCACCCCCCTGCGCATTATTGGCCCTGTGGAATGGGCGGACCAGCTGGCCGTGCTAGACCTGCTGGAGATCATGCGCCTGCCGTGGATCACCAACCCCACCACCTGCCCGCATTTTGAGGTCACCCGCCGCGTGTTTGCCGAGCACAATCTCTCCCCAAAGGTGGCCGGGGTCACGGATTCCGAGGACGTGCTCATTGAGCTGGCTTCCCAGGGCATGGGGGTGACCGTGGTCAAGGAATCAGACGCCCTCACCCATGCCGCAGCCGGGCGGGTGGCCATGTGGCCGCATGTGTTTTCCACCTTGCCCCTGTCCCTGGCCGTGCTCTCCCAACGCATGCAGGAGGCCGCACCCAAGGCCTTTCTTGACGAAGCCATTGCCGTGTGGAAGGAAGAAGCGCCCGCCAAGCCGCACTCCTCGTGCGCGCGATAGAATCGAGGGCCACAGGAAGTTCCCACATGCCCGCGTTGCACCATGGTCTTTCCCTGGCCAGCACCCAGCTGGCACAGGCGCGTCGTCGGACGGCCGACAGCATTGCCACCCTGCTGGGGGACGCGCCGCCCGCCGCGACCCGGGCCTGCCTGGACCTCTTGCACACCCTGGCTGCCTCCCGCCAGGCCCTGCCAGGCGGCCTTGCCCTGCCCCTGGAGCACCCGCACAAGCCCGTGCAGGGGTGGGAGGAGCTGCTGGAACTGCTCGCCGCCATGGTGCGGCGCCTCTCGGCACCCACCCCCGAAGCCGTCTCCCGGTTTCGAAACAAGACCAGGGACACCGCCGCCCTGGCCCGCCGCTTCGAAACCCTGCGCGCCGCCCATGAAGAAGCCCTGCTCATGCTGGAGCTGGCCTACGAGCTCATCAACGCCGGCGATGCATTCCTGGCCCCCGAAGAGCTGCTCAAGGAAAGCGCCCTCATCCTGCTGCTGGAACTGGAGGCGGACCTCTACGTCTGCCGGCTCAAGCAGGCCGGCGATACCTGGGTCAACGTGGCCACGGATTCCCTGACCCTGAACTCCACGCCGCTGTTTGTACGGGAGCTGGAAGAGACGCATCCCAGCCATCCTGTCATGCGCGCCGTGCACGCCGACGCCGGGGTCTGGTTCGTGGTGTCGGACGACCTGCGGGCCTCGGAGATGGGCGGTGAGTCCTTCGACTGCATCCCGTACAAGGAGGGCTTCCGCTCCCGCCTGGCCTTCATCCTGCGCGAGGCCAACGGCGAGCCCTTCGGACTCATCATGCTGTACTCGCGCCGGCTGCATTATTTCGACAAGTACCAGACCACCTTCCTGGCGGATTGCGCGCGCATCGTCTCCCTCACCGTGGGCCGGCGGCAACAGGCCTGCCGCAACGCCCTGGCCAAGGCCGCCGGAGGCATGGCCCACGTGGGCAATAACGCCCTGGCCATTCTCAAGGATTCCGTTGGATTGATGCTCGACGAAGCCGGCCTTCTCAAACAGGCGCGCAAGGAGGCCATCGACGCGGCGGACGCCGCCCTCACCTCCGCCTCCCCCAGCCACGTGCCTGCGGCCTTTTACCGCGCCGTGGAACGGCTGCTGGCCATCACCGAATCCATGGACCTGGACCGCCACGCCCAACACCTGCGGCAAATCAACGCCGCGGCGGATCGCCTGGCCGGAGCCATCACCACCCTGGAACGCTCGGTGGAACACCCACGCTTTGCGCCCTTTACCCTGGGGCAGGAATTCCTGGACCTGGACCCCGCCGCCGCCCCTCCCTGCTGCAAGAAAGGATAAGCCTCGGGATTATGCCAGCTTGAGGCCGTTGGCCACGGGCCGTTCCGGCACGGCAAGCACCACGCTGCCATCCCCCTGCACAAAACCGGTGAGCAGAAACTCCGACTGCACCGGCCCTATCTGTCTGGGCGGAATGTTCACCAGGCCGATCACCTGCCGGCCCAGCAGCGCTTCCTTGGAGTACAGGTGCGTCACCCGGGCGCTGGTTTTTCTGATGCCGAGTTCCGGTCCGAAATCCACGCGAATTTTGTATGCCGGAGCGCGGGCCTCGGGGAAATCCTGCACGTCCAGCACCGTGCCCGTGCGCAGCTCCACCAGTGCAAAATCGTTCCAGCTGATTGTGTCCATGCGGCCTCTCCTGGCGCGTCCACCATGGCGTGCATCGGGAGCTCCCGGGGTGTCCCGCGCCCGCCGGACGGAGTTTTGCGTTGCAGATTCACGACGGTGTGTTAAGATTCGTCAATGTGTGCCCTGGTTGTCCGTTCCCCACCCGAAGAACCGCCCGGAGGCCCCGGCATGGTGCGTGTGCAGTGTATCCAAGACCTTTCCCGCTTTCCAGCCCTGGCCCAAGCCTGGGACGCCATGGTGTTGGCCTCCCCGCAGCCCTCGCCCATGCTGCTCTCCGACTGGATCATCTGCTGGATGGAGTGCTTCGGGCCCCGGGCAGACGCCCTGGTGTTCACGGCCTGGGAGGGGGACCGTCTGGTGGGCGGGCTGCCGTTATGCCACCGCGTGCGGCGCGCCGGCCCCCTGCCGGTGTATGAGGAGGTCCGCTTCATCGGCGTGCACCCCCTGGGAGGGTTATACATGGACATGGTGCTGCCCTCCGACGCCGACCCCAGCCAGAACCGGCAGATTGCCCGGGCCCTGTTCCAGGCCCTCGGCGCCTGCGAGCACTGGGACCGGCTGCGGCTGGAACGCATGCTGCCCCAGTCCCATCTGGCCACCCTGCTGCGGGAGGACGGCCCCTGGCCGGGCACGCTGCTGGAAGCCCACCCCGGCGTGGCCTGTCCGGTACTTCCCCTGCCGGACACCATGGACGCCCTGGCCGCGGGCATGGATCCCGTCTTCCGCAGCATGTTGCTGCGCAAGAACCTCAAGCTGGCGCCGGCCCGGCACAGGGTGGAATTCATCCCGGCCATTGCCAAGGAAGACATTGATCGAGACCTGGACCGGTTTTTCGAGGTCCACACCCGCCGCTGGAATGCCCAGGGCCGGCGCGGCGAGTTTGCCCGGCCGGCTACCCGGGCCTTTTATCATGCCTTGAGCCAACGCCTTGCGGACAAGGGCATGCTGCGCCTTTCCAAGCTGCTGCTTGACGGCCAGGGGCACTCCTTCGAATACGGGGTGCAACTGGGCACGCACTATTTTGCCCTGCAGGCGGGCGTGAGCCTGGAGGGCCTGGAGTGCCAGGCTGGCACGTATCATATGTACCACATCGTCGAGGGCCTGTTGCCCCACACTTCGCACTATCACTTCATGGAAGGCGGGGAATCATACAAGTATAAATGGGGGGCCACGGCGCAGACCGTGCAGGATGTCCACCTCTGGAGCGGCGTCAAGGGCCGGGTGCTGCAGCAGTTGCGGCGGCTGGGCTCCCGGCTGCGCAGCCTGCGCGCCGCCGCCGCGGCCAGCGCCGGTGCAGGGCTTTTTGGATGGGCCGACTCCCTCCCCAATGTGCTCTCCTGGCTCCTCCTGGCGCCCATGATATAACCAACCAAAGGAGCCTCCCGTGAGCACGCCACGCCCGGTGTCGCGTTCGCTGCTGTGGATCGTCTTGTGCGGTGCGCTGTTCCTGGCGGGATGCGCCCGGCCCGCGCCGCCGTCTGCGAGCCAGGAACTGCACCTGGTGGTGGTGCACAGCAACGACACCCATTCCTACCTGGCCGGGCGCGACAAATACGGCAACGCCTGCCTGGCCTCTGCCGAATGCGTGGGCGGCCTGCCCCGCATGGCCACCGCCATCAAGGACGCCAAGGACGCCAAGGACGCCAAGGGCAGGGGCGACAACGTCCTGGTCCTGGACGCCGGGGACCAGTTTCAGGGCACCCTGTTCTACACCGCCGGCAAATGGCCGATGCTGGCCGATATCAACACCCTCATGCCCTACGATGCCATGACCCTGGGCAACCACGAGTTTGACGACGGCTGCGAGGACGCCGCCTCCTTCGTCAAGGCCCTGTCCTTCCCCGTGGTGGCGGCCAACCTGGATCCCCAGCCCGGCTGCCCCCTGCATGGCGCACCGTACCACCCCTGGATCATTCGGGAAGTACGCGGCGTCAAGGTGGCGGTGGTGGGTCTGGCCAACCCCGATGTCTGCACCCTGGCCGCGGCCTGCCCGCAGACACACTTCACGGACAGCGCCGCCACCCTGCGCAAGGCCGTGACCGACCTGGAACGCCAGGGCGTGCGGCACATCGTGGCCCTGACCCACCTGGGCCTGCCCGAAGACCGCGCCTTGGCCCGCAGCGTGGATGGCGTGGACATCATCGTCGGCGGCCACACCCACACCTACCTGGGGGAAGGCTCCAAGGACGGCCCTTATCCCGTGGTGGAGTACGCCCCCTCGGGCCAGCCCGTGCTGGTGGTCACGGCCGCCTATGCCGCGGAGTACCTGGGGGAACTGGAAGTGACCTTCGACGCAAGCGGCGTGCCCCGGCAGTGGCAGGGGGCAGCCCGTCGCCTGGATGCCTCCGTGACGCCGGATGCGGCCGTGGAAGCCAAGGTGGCGGCCCACGCCAGGGAACTGGAGCGATTTCGCGCCGTCCCACTGGGCCGCAACGATCTGGAGTATGCCGACGGCATAGAGGCCTGCCGTCGGGGCGAGTGCCTGGGCGGGCTGGTGGTGGCCGACGCCATGCTGGAGGCCGGCCGGCCGTACGGGGCGGAAATCGCCATCCTCAACGGCGGCAGCCTGCGCGCCCCCCTCAAGCGCGGCGAACTGACCCGCGGCGATGTGCTTTCGGTCCTGCCCTTCGGCAACGCCCTGGTCCTCCGCCAATACAGCGGAGAGCAGTTGTTGGCCGCCCTGGAACATGGTGTGGCGGGCGAAGGTGGCGTGGGGCCCCGGCTGCTGCACGTCGCCGGCCTGCGTTATGGGTTTGACCCCACCCAGCCCCCGGGCCGACGCCTGCAGTGGGCCACCCTCACCGACGGCCGCGGCGCCCACGGTGCCCACGGTGCCCGGCGGGCCGTGGACAAGACCGGTCAATACACCGTCATCCTCAGCACCTTCCTGGCTAAGGGCGGCGACGGCTACACCATGCTGACCCAGGGCCAGACCGTCCCCTCCCCCGAGCCCCTGGATGCGGACGTGCTGGGCGCCTACCTTCAGGCCCATTCCCCCCTGACCATGCCCAAGACGGGCCGCATCCGTATCAACTCGCCCAGCGCGCCCAGCACGCCCAGGTAATCTTCCTGAAACACACCCTGGCGCACTCTCCTGGCCGGCGGGACCCCCCGCCGGCCAGGGTCA
>JAIWOE010000202.1 GCA_020217165.1 Desulfovibrio sp.
CTGGCGGGCCTGCTGGGCGGGGCCGCCTGGGCCCTTGGGCCGGCCCTGCTGCGCGCCCGCGCCGGCACCAGCGAAATCCTCTCCACCCTACTCTTGAACTACGTGGCCATCCTGTTCATGGAATACCTGTATTACGGCCCTTGGCGAGACCCCGCCGGCATGGGCTTCCCCGGCACAGCCATGCTGCCCGAGGCGGCCATGCTGCCTCGGCTGGGAGCCACGCGGCTGCATCCGGGTTTTGGCCTGGCCCTGTTGCTGAGCGGGGCGGCTTATGTCCTGCTGTTCCGCACCCGCTGGGGATACCGGGTGCGGGTGACGGGCCAGGCGCCCCAGGCTGCGGCCTACGCCGGCTTTTCTCCCACCGGGCGTATGCTCCTGGTGCTGACCGGCTCCGGCGCCCTGGCCGGTCTGGCCGGCGCAGGGGAAGTGTGCGGCCTGCACGGCCGCCTGCAGGATGGCCTGGCCGTGGGGCTGGGCTACGAAGGCATCGTGGCCGCCTGTCTGGCGCGGCAACACCCCCTGGCCGTGGCGCCGGCCGCCCTGGGGTTGGCATTTCTGGCCGTGGGCGGGGACCAGCTGCAATCCGACCTGGGCCTGCCGGCATCCATCGGCATTGTCCTGGAATCCATTCTGCTCCTGACCTTCCTGGCCGCAGCCTCCTGCATTACCCCGGCAGCCCTGCAACGCTGGAGGCTGCGCCATGCTGGATGATGCCGTCATCATTGGTCAAATTGCAGTCAAATCCTCGGCTGCCGTCATGCTTGCCGCCACGGGCGAAGTGCTGTGCGAACGCAGCGGCGTCATCAACCTCGGGCTGGAGGGCATGATGCTCTGTGGCGCCCTGGCGGGGTTTGTGGTCGGGTATGAGACCAAATCCGCCCTCATGGCCTGCGGTGCAGCCATGGTCGCCGGCGGCCTGCTGGCCGGTCTGCATGCGGCCCTGACCATTGGTCTCAGGGCGCATCAGGTGCTTTGCGGCCTGGCCCTGACCCTGCTGGGCACAGGCCTGGCCACCTTCCTGGGTCGGAGCTACCTGGGACTGCGGGGCGTGCGCCTGGGTGCGCTGCCCGTGCCGCACCTGCAGGAAATCCCCGTGCTGGGCGAGGTGCTGTTCCGGCAGCATGCCCTGGTGTACGTGGCGTTGGTGGTGGCCGCGGGGGGATGGTGGC
This sequence comes from Desulfovibrio sp., assembly GCA_020217165.1. GTDB lineage: Bacteria > Desulfobacterota > Desulfovibrionia > Desulfovibrionales > Desulfovibrionaceae > Megalodesulfovibrio. The sequence goes on from JAIWOE010000202.1 coordinate 1,170, forward strand.
TGTTGTTTCGGACCAAAACCGGCCTGCGCATCCGGGCCGTGGGCGAGGATGCCACCGCAGCCGACGCCGCCGGCCTGCCCGTGGCCAGATTGCGGACCCTGTGCGTGGTGGCCGGAGGCATGCTGGCCGGGCTGGGGGGCGCCTCCCTGAGCCTGGCCTACACCCCGGGCTGGAAAGAGGGCATGACCGGCGGACAGGGCTGGATTGCCATCGCCATGGTCATTTTTTCGGGCTGGCGTCCCCTGGGCGCCGCGACCGGCGCATTGTTGTTCGGCGGTCTCACCGCCTTGCAATTCCACGCCCAGGTGAGCGGCTCCCTGTTTGGCGTGCCCGACATCTCCCCCAGTTTCCTGCGTATGCTGCCCTACCTGCTGACCATCGCCGTGCTTGCCCTGGCCGGGGTCCTGCCGGGATTCTCCCGCCGGGCCGGCGCGCCGGCGGACCTGGGTCGTCCGTTTCGTCGGGAATCCTGATTCGCTCCGCCTTCCCCCCCCAAAAAAAGACCTGGCACCCGTGGGCGCCAGGTCCTTGCCTTGGCAGGCATCCATCCGCAATCCGCCGCTATTTGTGCGCACGCTTGAGGATATCAAAGGAAATACCGCCGGCCAGGGCGTAGAGCTCGTCCAAGGTCACATTCTCGTAACCCACCAGCAGGATTTTCACGTCCTGGGAAAGATCCAGAACGGCCACGGGCGAGGGTGTGGTGTCGTTCCCATACCATTTGACACCAGCCACGTCCTTGCTGGTGGGGGGCATCTTGCCGCCCACCTGGGCCATGGTCTTGGCATCACGACGGAATCCGTAGGTGGGATCCTTGCGGACGTTGTCGATGAAGGAGAGGTACACCACCTTGCCGGCCCCTTCGTAGCGAGCCACCAGACTGCCATCCACGGGGTGAAACTCGTGGTAAAGACTCACCTGCTTGAACCCGGGCAGCTTGACCGCGGCAAACCACTTGCGCACGGCCTCCTCGGGAATGCTGGGGAGATAGGCCTCGCGGGGCTGGGCCTGGACTGGGGCAACGGCCACGAGCACCGTCAGCGCGCACCACACCGCCAACATGATGCGCTTCCACAACACATCCGCTGCGTGGCAGCGGGTCCGCAAACCTGCATGTTCCATGGGTCTTCCTGCTGATGCATGACGAAAGAAGGAGGTTGCCGCCGCAGGGGCACTGGTGAACAGCGCCTGGCTGGGCGTACGTGGCCGGGTGGACCACGGCGGCACCATACTCGCGGTGCGAGGCCATGGCAAGCCGGCAACAGACTCGTGCCGAATGGTTGCATATAATTAACCCGCTTCTGTTCCGGTGACGCAACAGGTTTTTTTGAACTGCGATAGCAATGCATCTTGAGAAGTTAAACATTTTTTAGACTTTTATTAGAAAAGATGTAATTCCGCAACGCAAGGAAATCCGGCAGTTGTGCACACCGCGTTGCAGAGCGAAGAAATCTTGCAACCGCAGACGTATCTTGACAGAAACTCCCGGATTGCGACATAAGAGTTGTACTGTTGCCGCAACAGCACTTTACAAGGGGATTGAGGAATGGAGAGCTACGTCAAGGAAGCACTGGAAATCGTCAAGGCTCAGGCGAGCGTGCGTAATATGACCGAGGAGGAAATCACCTCCATGGTTCACAAACTCAGCCAGGGCATTCGGTCCATCAGCGAGGGAACGCATGTCAAGGCTGCAGCTCCCCGGACCCAGCAGGATCCCATGGAAGCCATCAAGGAAAACTCCATTCTGTGCCTGGAGTCCGGCAAGCCATACAAGATCCTCACCAAGCGGCATCTGGCGCAATTCGGGCTCACGCCTGACGAATACCGTGCCAAATGGGGATACAAGAAAGGCCAGCCGCTGGTTTGCAAGTCCCTGCAGCGGGAGCGCCGCAAAAAGATGAAGGACATGAAGCTCTGGGAAAAGCGCATGAAGCAGGTCCGGAGCTGAAGTCCGCCCGCGACACACTGGGGCACACTGGGGCACACCGTTCATCCGGCAGGGTGCGGCTCTTCTGGGGAGAGTGGTCGCGCTGCGGCTGCGGGAGGAACGTGGTTGTCCTCTCACAGGGAAAGGGGCGAGGCTTGACCCGCGGTTCCCTGGCAAATGCATCACATGGAATCGCTGCGTCACGCCTTGGCGCAGCGATTCTGCATTTTTCCTCGCGTGAATTGCAGATATACCGCGACATCAGCATGTTATACTATATCTAGACTTTATTTCAATTTAATCCAAATGCAACTTTGTCCATATAACAGCAACGCTACCGCAATAGCATCAAAAAAAACCGCAATATCCATACATACTCCCTCCACACTGCTTGACATGGGGGGACTCATCACTGTATACCGTTCTCACGCAGTATCATACGCGATATTCATTCTGGAGGCGCTTCGTGGAAAGCTACATAAAGGAAGCTCTGGAGATCGTCAGGGCCCAGGCTGGCGTCCGCACCATGACGGAAGAAGAAATCACGTCCATGGTTCGCTCCCTGGCCAAAGGGATCAAGAGCATGCATGCCGGGGACATGCCCGCTTTTGAAGCGCCCATTGCTGCGGGCGACCCTCTGCAGGCCATCAAAGAAAAAACCATCACCTGCCTGGAAGATGGCAAGTCTTACAAGATCCTCACCAAGAAGACCTTGGCCAAGTTCGGTCTTACACCGGACGAATACCGCGCCAAGTGGGGGTATCAAAAAAATCTGCCCCTGGTTTGCAAGGCCCTGCAGCGGGAACGTCGCAAAAAAATGAAAGACATGAAGCTCTGGGAAAAGCGCATGAAGGGCTGATGGCCCCTCCTGCCGCAGCGGTCTCAGATCTTCCCATGACTGTGTTGCAGACGACGCCGGCGCCTCCGCATGGAGGGCGCTGGCGGCGTTGTGTGCATTGCGTGCTCTGCATAGTCTGAATGGCGCCATCCCCGCTGGCGCCGTCTCAGGAAGCCTCCACCGGCCTGGCCGTGGCGGCCAGTTCCTCCCGCACCGTGCCCAATACGCCCTCGCCACCGGGCAGGAGCCGGCGCGCCAGGCTCATTTTCAGTTCCCGTTGGAACGTCGGGCTGTCGATGAAGCCTGCGCCCTTGAGGGCGTTGTCCAGGTCCGCGGCCAGGTCTTCCACGGAAAAATGCCGCGGCCGTTCCAGGCGCATGCGCTCCAGCTCCCGTTCCCGCCCCTGCCAGGCCAGCCAGTGGCCCAGGATGGCCCGCTCCGCCTCTTCCAGATTGGCCGCCTTGGAGGCCAGCACCGAATTGAGTAACTGGAATTCCTGGCGCAGGGCCACGCCGCTTTTGGCCTGGGTGTCCACGCCATGCAGCCCGCCGGCGTTGGACATGCGGTAGATTTCCTGTGTCTTGCGCTCCACCCACAGCAAAATGGCTTCCACTGGCTCGCGGGCGGCGGCCTCCAGCCAGTCGGGCCGGGCGTCCACGCCGGTGTCGGGGTCCCACTCCAGCACGGCCCTGGGGCCGGTGGCCACCTCGTCCCGCAGTCCCGTGGCGTCCGGGGGCTGGCGTGGGGTGCGGAACATGGGGAAGGCGCTGTTCTTGATGACCTCCCCGCCCAGGGACAAATCACGGATGATGCTGGCATCCAGGGGCGCCACGTCGGCAATGTCCGAAACGCCCACAAACCGCCGCCGGCCCGTGAGATTCATCAACCAGACAAAGGGCACCCGTCCCAGGGCGTGTTCCCCCTGCCCCACCAGCTCCGCCCCGTCCTCCACGCGCCAGCGTTCCCAGGCATGGGGCCGGTACACCAGGATGGTGCCATCCTCCTCCATGAGTTTGACCATGGCCAGGAAGGGCCGGTGGTTGGCGTCGCGCTCCACCTGCCAGTCCAGAATGGCTTCCGGATGATACGCCGCCAGATACGGATGCAGCCGGGCCTCCCGCTCTTCCTGACGGGTGGCGGCGCCACGGCCCGGCTTGTCCACCAGCACCCCCACGTGCCCGAAGATGCTGGCGTATTTCTGTTGTTCCAGCAGGAAATTATCGTAGTTGGTGCCGTAGAGGTCGCAATCCTGGGTAAAGGTGCGCCACAGGCTGTCCCGGGCCAGATCCCCCAGTTCCCGGCGGGGCTGCTTTTCGAACAGGTAGAAGTTGAAACAGTTGACGATGGACTTGCAATAGTTGAAGCCCACCGCCTCGCGCAGGCGTTCCTGGAACTCGTGGGGCTCCTCGCGCGGATGCCGGCCCAGCACGCCCTGGGCCAGCATGGCATCCAGGCCCTCGTAGGCCGCAATCCAGAATCGCCAGCGCGGCAGCATGGTCGCATGGTGGGGATGCACCTTCAACAACTCGTCGCGGGTCATGGTCACCTCCATAACGAAAGAATGAAAGGCAGGGCCAGCCAGGGGTGTCAGGGCCGCTTGAACTCCGCGCAGCACAGGTAGCCCAGGGCAGTGGTGACGTGCTGTTCGAAGAGCGAATCGTCCTCCACGTACTGCGCGCCCTGCTTGAGGGCGGCGCGCTCCAAGCCCCGGATGAGGGTTTCGCACCGGGGATGGATCTTCAGCCGCACCCTGCCCTCGGCATCGCAGAGCAGGCAGTTGACCAGGTTGTGCCTGTCCCGCACGGGGGGGTTGGATTTGGGAACCTTCTGCTGGGCAAAACCGGCCGTGGCCAGCAGGGAGTAATCGGTCATGCCGGAGCGGGTGTCCCGGGCGCGGCCAGAAGCGTCCCCATACACGATGATGCCGGCGCGGGCCTGTTCGTGCCAGGGCCGGGCCTTCATCTCAGCGATGACCTGATTGGTGTCCGCGGTTTCTATGACGATTTCGTCGAACACATGCAGTTCCATGCCATGGGGGCCGCGCCGCAGCTGGGCCAGGACGGAGCTCATGGGCTTGCCCGGCGCCAGGTTGAAGTCGTGGCTCCAGAGCAGCGGCAGTTCCGGGGCAAAGGCCACCTCTGCCATGAGGTGCTTGGCGCGGTCGAAGCAGTGGTAGATGCCATGGGCCGAGAGGGCCACCCACTTGCTCAGGACCATGCGGTCGTACAGCCGGGCCGGGTACATGCGCTTGAGGCTCTGGATGTACCCCTCGGGCAGGTGACGATTCTCGAAGGTGGTGGCGTAGAAGACATCCATGAGTTCGGGATCGTACTGTTCCACAAACATGGAATGCATCCAGCTGCCGGGCTCGTCCAGGGTGGTGGTGAAGAGCATCTGGCAAGGCATGCGGGCATCCCGCAGCCGGGCCATGAGCACCTCCACGGCCTCCCGGCGGGCCAGGAAGCATTCGTCCACCCACACCCAGCCGAATTCCACCCCAGCCAGCAGGTGGTAGGACTCCAGGGACCGGCAG
>JAIWOE010000203.1 GCA_020217165.1 Desulfovibrio sp.
AGACCTGGCTGACGTGGGGATGGCGGATGCCAGCCATGATGCGCGCCTCCCGCAGGAAGCGCTCCTTGAGAGGCTCGTAGCCCACCAGGCCGGCCAGATGTTCCGAGGGAGCCAGGAGCTTCAGGGCCACCAGCTTGCCCAGGGCCGGGTGTTCCGCCTTGTACACCGCGCCCATGCCGCCCTTGCCCAGCAGGCCGCGGATGCGATAGCCGCCGATGGTGCGCATGGCCCCTCCTTACAACAATTTGGTTGCGTACGCCTTGGGAATGCCCCGGGCAATGATTTTTGCGGCCGTGGCCTGGGCATCGTACTCCAGGGCCATGACCTCCAGCCGATGGCGTTGGTCATCCCAGATGACGTACTTGGCGCGCTTGTCCTGCTCCCGAGGCTGGCCAACACTCCCCACATTGATCATGTGCCGGGTGGCGGGGTCAATGGGGTGTTCGCCCACGCGCAGGGGATGGCGAAGCACGCGGCCGTCGGCCCATTCCAGCCAGCCCAGCAGATGGGTGTGGCCCACGAAGCACAGATGCTCCCGCAGCCGGCGGAACATCACCTGCAGCTCCGAACGGCTCGCCCTGAAGAGGTACTTGAGGCAGGACTCGGGGGGGAATCCATGCACGAACCGGCAGCCCCGCGCCGTGAGGGCATAGGGCAACGCCTGCAGCCGGCGCATGGCCGGCCGGCCCAGCAGCACTCGCGTGCGTTGCAGGGCCATCTGGGCCAGAAAATTGAACCAGATGCTGCGGCCCACGCCCATAAGGGCCCATTCGTGATTGCCCTGGACCATGTGCACGCCCCGGGCTTCCAGAAATTCGAACACGGCCAGAGGATCCGGACCGTAGCCCACCATGTCCCCCAGGCAATAGACAGCATCTACCTGACGATGCTGCAGATCTTCCCAAACCGCGTGCAACGCTTCGAGATTCCCGTGGACATCCGCCAGCACTGCAATCCGCATCAGCCGGCCTGCCTTCGGGCGGCCATGGCGGCCTTGACGAACCGCGGCGCCCACTCCGGCAGGGCCAGGGCGTGGGTGTGGGTATAGGAGGCCATGACGTTCTTGTGCAACAGGCCATCATACCCGGCCAGCATGCCTTCGCCCTTGTGCAGCTTGAGACCCAGGGTGAGCACGGCGCCGTCCACGGCCACACAGCGGGAATAATGGAATTCATGCCCTCGAAAGGTGGCGCCCACAGGCAGAAACGGATTTTCCGCCACCACTTCGGCTTTCACGTAGCCCAGGCCCACGGGATGGGAGGTCAGCTCCGTGTGCACCGGGAACACGCCGGCCATGGGGTGCTCCTTGCCATTGGCCCGCAGGGTCCGGGCAAGGTACATGAACCCCCCGCACTCCGCATAAATGGGCAGGCCCATTTCCGCAAGCATGCGCACCCGCTGGCGAATGGCGGTGTTGGCGGCCAGGCGGTCGGCCAGCTCCTCGGGGAATCCGCCGCCGAGGTACAGGCCATGGATGTCCGGCCAGGGTGCGGGGTCCAGCAGACTCAGGGGCACCAGTTTGGCCCCGGCGCGCTGCAGGGCCTCCAGGTTTTCCTCGTAATAGAACCACAGGGCCGCGTCACGCACGTAGCCGATGCGTACCACGGGCCGCTCGTTCGGGCCGCGATCCCCTGGCCAGGTCAACTCGGGCACGGGCCGCCAGGGCGGTGCGGCCCTGGCCAGGTCCTGCAGGCGATCCAGGTCAAGGTGGCGCTCGATGATGTCCGCAATGCCATCCAGCGCCGAATCCGCGCCGTCCTGCTCGCGCATGCTCATGAGCCCCATGTGGCGCTCGGGGATGGGATTATCCTTGATCTTTGGGAGCATGCCAATGACCGGCACGTCCGTATACCTTTCGATGGCCTGCCGCAGGGCGGCCCGATGGCGTTCGCCGGCGGTGCGATTGCAGACTACCCCGGCCAGGCGAAGACCGTCCTCAAAGCGCTGCACCCCCTGAACAATGGCGGCCACGGTTCGGGTCATTTTGGTGGCGTCGATGACCAGCACCACCGGGCAGTCCAGGGTGCGGGCCAGCTGGGAGCTGGCACAGGTGCCTTCGGCATCATGTCCGTCGAAGAGGCCGCGATTGCCCTCCACCACAGCCAGTTCCCCCTCCTGCAGACGTTGCTGAAAGAGGGCCTGGAGTTGCGCCGGGGTCAGGAAGAAGGGGTCCAGATTGGTGGGGGGCAGGCCTGCGGCCATGCCAAGCCAGCCGGCGTCTATGTAATCCGGGCCCTTCTTGAAGGGGCGGACCACCAGGCCGGCGCGCTTCCAGGCACGGCACAGGCCCAGGGAGACCACGGTCTTGCCGGCGCCGCCGGAGAGCCCGGCGATCATGAGCCTGGGTCGGATCAGGGAGTCGGGCATGTCGTGGACCGGCTGGGCAGGGCCAGGAGGCTGTGCGCCAGGCGGTGCTGCTGGGGGAGCGGAGGCCAAGCACACGCGTTCGCCTGCCGTCGCAGGGGCGGCAGGTGACGCATGCGCCAAGGCGCGCTTTGGATGAGTGTCGGGGCGTTCAGGCATGAGAAAAGCGGCCCACCCTATCCCCTGACGCCCCTCTTACGCGCGCCTTTGCAAGAAAGAATAGGCAAAGGGCACGAGAAGCGCTTAGCCCTCGACCTCGGAGCGGTTGCCGGCGCCTTTGAGGCCGTACATGGTGGTGGAACCGCTGGACCAGAATTCGAGGACGCCGTCGTTCACCAGCGCGGTGAGGATTTTCTTAACTTCGCGCTGCTTCATGTCGGGGAAGAGGTCGGTGAAATCGTTGAAGTAGAACTTGGTCTTGCCTTTTTTGCCTTGCAGATATTCAACAACTTTCTGTTTTGCTTCTTCCATGATGTCACGCCTCTCTGCGCGTTCGAGTGAACGGGCCGGACGCATACGCGCCCGGCCCGCGACAGGCAGCCGCTCTTAGTCGAGGTGGCTGGTGAACTTGAACTGGGTGGTCTGCCGCCAGGTGTAGTAGGCGGGATCCCGGAAGTCGTCGATGCAGTGGTGGGTGAACTCCAGGCCGGTCTTCTCGTAGAAGGTTTCCCAGCCGATGCGGTGAATCCAGTCACCAATACGCTCGTACTTGCGGGCGTCAGCGGCGTAGACTTCCACAATCTTCTTCACGATCTTGGCCATGGTGGGCCAACGAGGGGGCTCGTTGGGCACGAAGGCGACCACGACCTTGGAGAAGGAGGGCACATTGATGCGGTTGGAGATCTTGCCGCCCACCATGATGGCAATGCCGTCGCCAGGACCGTCGGACAAGGGCAGGGCCGGGCACATGGTGTAGCAGTTGCCGCAGTACATGCAGCGATCGTTGTTGATGGCCACGGACTTGACCTTCTGGCCGTTCACTTCCACGGTGACAGGTTTCACGGCGGCGGTGGGGCAGGCAGCCACGGCGAGGGGGATTTCGCAGAGGTTGGCCAGGTTTTCGTGGTCGATCATCGGGGGCTTGCGGTGGATGCCCACCAGGCCGATGTCGGAGCAATGCACGGCGCCGCACATGTTGATGCAGCAGGCCAGGGAGACGCGCACAATGGCGGGCAAGCGCATGTTGGTGAACTCTTCAAAGAGTTCGTCCATCACCACTTTCACCGGGCCGGAGGCGTCGGTGGCGGGGGTGTGGCAGTGGATCCAGCCCTGGGTGTGCACGATGTTGGAGATGGAAGCGCCGGTGCCGCCGATGGGGAACTTGAAGCTGCCGCCTGCGAACTTGCGGGACTTCAGGTCATCCACCAGGGCCTTGAGGCTGGCTTCGTTATCCACCATGAATTCCACGTTGTTGCGGGTGGTGAAGCGAAGGTAGCCGCCGCAATGCTTGTTGGCGATTTCGCAGATTTCCCGGATGTGGCTGGTGGACATCAGACGGGCTGCACCGCAACGCACGGTGAAGACCTTATCGCCATTCTTGGCCACGTGCACCAGGATGCCGGGCTCAAGGATTTCATGGTAGTCCCAGTTGCCAGCGTTCTTGGCGATAACCGGGGGAAAGAACTCGCTGAATTTGCGGGGGCCGATGTCCGTGATACGGTTTTCCATCGGCTTGTCGGGATTGTACCCGGAAGAAATGAAGGCCATCTTTTCTCTCCTCCCCTTATCTCATGTGACGCTTGCGGTAATCGGCGATGTCGCGGGTCCAGCCACCAGGCACTTCTTCTTCCTTGAAGAAGATGTACGGGTTGTGGCGAGGCTCGGACACGTGCTGGGGAACAGCCTTGGTGCCAGTCACTTCCAGGAGCTTCTGGAACCCGACGCGCTTCATGGTTTCACCCAGGCGCTCGCGGTTCTTACCTTCTTCCATCCACCATTCCCAGATGTTTTCGATGACTTCTTTCACTTCATCGAAGGGCTCTTCGGCGGCGATGAACGGAATGAGCAGGGAGCCCATCTGGGCGCCGTCAAGCACGGGGGCCTTGGCGCCGACCAGGATGGAAGCGCCGCGCTCGTCACCAATCTTCAGGGCGCGGGGCATGGTGTTGATGCAGTGCATGCAACGGGTGCAGTTCTTGTTGTCGATGCTCAGCTTGCCGGACTCGTACGTCATGCATGCGGTGGGGCACAGGCCAACCACTTCGGCTTCGATGTCGAACTTGCCCCAGTCGCGGCCGGCATGGGCGCCGCCGTTGGGCTTGAATTCGCCGCCAACGTAGGCCTTCACGGCTTCCTGGTCGATCTTGATGTCGTCCTTCCAGGTGCCGATGACGGAGAAGTCGGAACGGGCGATGGAGGCCACGCAGCCGTTGGGGCAGGCGTCGAACTTGAACTTGAACTTGTAGGGGAACGCGGGGCGGTGCAGTTCGTCCTGGTAGTCCTGGGTCAGCTGATAGCACATCAGCTGCGAGTCGTAGCAGGCGAATTCGCAGCGGGAGATGCCCAGGCAGGATTCAGGCGTCCGCAGGTTGGAGCCGGAGCCACCGAGGTCAGTGCTCAATTTGTGGGTCATTTCGAAGAAGATTTCTTCGAGCTGCGGGGTCTGGGTGCCCAACAGCACGATGTCCCCGGTGGAGCCGTGCATGTTGGTCAGGCCGGAGCCGCGCAGGTCCCAGATATCGCAGATGGCTTCCAGGTACTCGGCGGTGTAGTACTTGGCAGCGGGCTGAGCCAGACGGACCGTGTGGAAGTGCGCTACACCGGGGAACTTTTCGGGCTGGTCACAGTAACGGCCGATAACGCCGCCGCCGTAACCGAACACGCCCACGATACCACCGTGCTTCCAGTGGGTTTCCCCTTCGTGGTAGGAGAGCTCAAGGATCCCCAGCAGGTCGTCAGGGCATTCGGCAGGAATCTGATAGTCAAGCCCCTTGGGGTTCTTGGCCCGATTGTCGCACTCCTGCTTGATGTCGGACACGAAGCTGGGCCAGGGCCCTTTTTCGAGCTCGTCCAACATCGGGGTTGGATGCTTCGCCATCGCCTTACCTCCACATTGGTTAGGTTGGATGTTCCAACCGACGGCGCGCCGCATGCGCACCCGTCGAGACGTTACCAAACCGTTTTGCAATCCGCGCTGCATCGCCGAATGGCGCCGCAGGGTCTTGCCTGCCTTCCCCCGCACGGTTGCGCGTGCGCCGCCATCCTCGCCACCGCATCCGGCGGCGAAAACAAGCGGATAGGGATTGCTCCATCTAGCAGAAGGCCACGCTAGAAGGCTTGCCCTGCTTTGTCAACAAAACATTTGTCCATTAATGCACATGGGTGCATCAGGGACAGGGCCACCCCCCTGGCAGTGTGGCGCGGGGCGCTTCCGGAGTGCCGGCCCGCGTGTTTTTCTGCTGTAAGGTCCTTGCATTGTGGGACTAGCGCATTCCGTCCCGCAACGCAAGGCCGTTCCGGAAATCAATTCACCCCTGCCCCCCACTTGACCAACCCCCCTGCTCCCAGGCATCTGCCCTGTGCCGGCCTTCCCAAGGGCACGGCGGCGGGGGTCATCCGCCCCCCGCCGTTCTGGAGCGTTGAAGGAGCCGCCATGCAAGACGAACTGGGCCTGTATTACTACCCCAACCCCAGCCAGCACGACACCCGCTGCTACGTGCGCCGCAACGACGCCGGAGTCATCGAATTCCGCCTCTGGAATCGCCACGAGCCCAGGCTTTGGGAACAGCACGGCTGGCTTTCCCTGGACGTGATCCGCCAAGCGGCATCCAGGTATGCGGACCGCCAGCCCGGCAAAAATCCCATGGTGCTGTACGACGAAGCCGTGGCGACCATGTTGCTGACCAGCCAGTAGTCACCCCTGGCGGCCGCCCCCCCGGGCCAACTGGCAGGCTGCCGCATGGCTGCAGCAGCTGTGGCGCGACTCGCTGTACGCGCGGCAGATGCGGCGCTCCAGCTCCAGCTGCCTGGGCGCCAGGGGCGGGGTGGCGTGCGCCGCGGCCAGGGCCTGCAGCGCCTCCCAGTGCGGCAGGGCGCGCATGCCCTGCCCCAGCACGTCTCCCGTGGCCACGGCCAGGAGCAGGGCATCT
>JAIWOE010000204.1 GCA_020217165.1 Desulfovibrio sp.
GGGATGCCCTGCGCACCCGGGGCGGCCGGCGCAAGAAGGCCCTGCCCCGGGAAACCCACGCCATCATCCGCACCTTTGCCGAACAGGAATTCTACGCCCGCACTGGCGGCAAGGCCCTGGCCCCCGTGTGCCATATGCCCTGGGGCGAGGCGGAAAAGAAGTGGTTCCGCTACGTCAAGGCCGTCTCCAACCGCGTGCTCAAGCATTATGCCGACGAATTCATGGATCGGGCGACCAATGCCGACGTCTTTCAGCTCTTCCAGGGGCTGGCCTCGGCCGGCACGCTCTACACCATGCTCTCGCCGTACGTGGTGGGCTACTCCGTCTTCACCAAGGACCGTGTCTTCTGCCGCAAGGCCATGGCTCGCTTCAAGGGGCCGGAAGCCCTGGCCTGCCAGCCCAATATCGCCCATTTTACCGACACGTTCTTTGAGACCAACGGCGTGGCCATGACCCTGCAGGAGCAGGTGCGCCTGGCCCAGGCCAGTGGCAAGCGCTATACGGTCATCACCTGCGATCCCGGCTGCGCCACCATGCGCGACGGCCTGGCCTCGGGGCCGGGGGTACAGAATTTCAAGCCCATCGGCCGCTATGAGCTGCCCGAGTATCCCATCCTCACCCTGTTTTATCCGCCCTTCTTAGAAATGCTGGCTTACGTGTACGAGCACGAGTTCACGCACATCCATTCGGCCACGCCCGGGCCCATCGGCATCGCCGCGCTGCTCATCGCCCGCACCCTCAAGCTGCCCATCTCCGGCACCTACCACACGGCCCTGCCCCAGTACGCCATGACCCTCACCGGCGACGAGGGCATGGAAGACCTCATGTGGAAGGCCATGGTGTGGTATTACAATCAGATGGACAAGGTCTACGTGCCGTCGGCGGCCTTTGGCGAGGAGCTGGGGGCCAAGGGGGTGCAGCGGGACAAGATCACCCTGTATCCCCGCGGGGTGGATACCCTGCGCTTTACCCCGGCCAAGCGCAACGGCTTCTTTGATCGCTACTCCGGCCGACGCGCCCTGCGCCTGCTCTACGTGGGACGCATCTCCAGGGAAAAGAATTTGCACTTGCTGACCCAGGCCTGGAACGAGCTGCTGGCCCGGCGCGGGCAGGCCGAAGACCTGGAGCTGGTGCTGGTGGGCGACGGCCCCTACCGCGCCGAGATGGAAGCCGCCCTGGCCGGCACGCCCTGCGTCTTTACCGGCATGCTGGACGGGGACGAGCTGGCAGCGGCCTACGCGTCCTCGGATCTGTTTGTCTTTCCGTCCAGCACGGACACCTTTGGCAAGGTGGTGCTGGAGGCCCAGGCCTCGGGCCTGCCGGTGGTGGTCACCGACCGTGGCGGACCGCAGGAAAATGTGGAGGATGGCGTCACCGGCCGCATTGTCCAGGCCGGGAGCGCCGCTGCCCTGGTGCAGGCGCTGATCGAGCTGACGGAGAATCCTGAACTCCTCAAAACCATGGGCGCGGCTGCCCGCCAGGCCATGGAGGCTCGCTCCTCGGCCCGGGCCTTTGACCAGGCCTTTGCCTTGTATGGCGCCGATGCCCAGGCCGCCCCGCATTAATCATCTGGGAGACCATGGTTCCATGAATGCCGCCCCCTCCACCCGCTCCGCCCGGGCCGTCTTCGCTCCCCGGCCCGCGCCGCCGGTGCTCTCCACCCTGGCTGCCTTCTGGCGCGGCCGCGTGCCCGGGCAGGTGGTCATCCAGTACACGGACCGTTGCAACGCCGCCTGCGTCCAGTGCGGCATGCGCATGGACAATCCTTTTGCGCGTTCCACCATGAATCGGGATGACGCCCGTCGCCTCATCGATGCCATGGCCGCCCGCGGCGTGCAGGCCATCTCCTTCACCGGCGGGGAACCCCTGCTGTATCTCAAGGATATCGTCGCCCTGGCCGCCCATGCCCGGGCCCAGGGCATCCGGTACATTCGCACGGGCACCAACGGCTTCCTGTTCCGGCATCACGAAGCCCCTGATTTTCTGGATAAAATGGACCGCTTGGCCGGGACCCTGGCCGAAAGCGCCATCAACACCTTCTGGATCAGTCTGGATTCTGCGGACCCGGCGGCCCACGAGGCCAACCGCGGCCTGCCCGGGGTGGTGGCCGGCATGGGCAAGGCCCTGCCGCGGTTCCATGCCCAGGGCCTGTACCCGGCGGCCAACTTGGGCATCAATCGCAGCACCGGCGGCCAGGGGGCGCGGTATCTGCACCCGGACGAACCGGCGGCGTTCTACCACAAGGCCGTGCAGGCCTTCGAACGCTTCTACGATACCGTGGCCGACCTGGGCTTCACCATGACCAACGCCTGCTACCCCATGAGCCTGCCCGAGGCGGACACCGCCACCGACGCCGTGTATACCGCCACCTCCACGGCGGACATGATCCGCTTTACCCGGCAGGAGAAAGTGCAGCTGTTCAAGGCATTGTATGACGTGATTCCCCGCCGCCGCCATGCCCTGCGTATCTTCACCCCCCGGTCGTCCCTGTTGGCCCTTATCCGCCAGTATGAACGCGGCGAGGCCACGGCCTACCCCTGCCGCGGGGGCATCGATTTTTTCTTTGTGGACGCCAAGGATCTGAACACCTACCCCTGCGGCTACCGTGGGGAAGAAAACCTGGGCAAATTCTGGGAATTGGATCTGGATGGCCTGGCTGCCGCGCCGGATTGCACCCGCTGCGACTGGGAGTGCTTCCGGGATCCGTCGGAGCTGCTGGGCCCCCTGGTGGAAGGACTGCGCCACCCTCTGCGGGTGTGGCAGCGCCTGCGGCAGGATCCGGCCATGGCCCGTGTCTGGTGGGACGACCTGCGCTATTACAAAGCCTGCGGCTTCTTTGATGCCGGCCAGCCCCCGGACCGGCAGGCCCTGGAGCGGTGGCGGGCATCCCGGAACGGGCGGTAGGCGCCGCAGGGGAGAACGAGGGATCTACGGCAGAGGGGAGCTTTTTCTGCAGAGGAGGCTCCCCCTCGTTCGTTGTTCAGCCGTCGATTGCCCTATCCGCCGATGGCGCTCATCTGCTTGCGGGCCACACTCTGCTGCATCTGACGGGCCTGCAAGATCTCGTAGCCCAGGGGCTTGGCGCGCTGGGCCATCTCAATGATGCGTTTCACCGTGGCTGGTCCCAGGGCCGGGTGGCGCAGGGCCGGGCGCAGGCGGTATTCCTTGTCCGAGAACAGGCAGGTGCGCAGGCGGCCGTCGCTGGTAATGCGCAACCGGTTGCAACTGCCGCAGAAATGGCTGGACATGGGCGAGATGAAACCCAGGCGGGCCGGGCCGTCGTCAATGCGGAAGACCTTGGCCGGGCCGCCGCCGGCGTCCTTGCGATCCAGGGCCGTGAGGGACACCAGGGACCGGGCCTGATCCAGCAACAGGCGCGAGGGCAGGTAGTGGGCTTCGCTCCATTGGGAGTTCTCCCCCATGGGCATGAATTCGATGAAGCGCACCTCGCTGCCCGTATCCTTGGCAAAGTCAATGAATCCGGGCAATTCAGTTTCGCTGATTCCGGCCATGGCCACGGCGTTCACCTTGATGCGGATGCCGTGCTGGAGGCAGGCGTCGATGCCGCGGCGCACCTCGGCCAGGCAGTCCACCCCGGTGATTTCATGGAAGGTGCGCGGGTGCAGGGAATCCAGGGAGACGTTGACCCACTGCACGCCCAGCCGGGCCAAGTCCCCGGCCACGGCGGCCAGGCGGGAACCGTTGGTGGTGATGCGCACGTCCAGGGGTGCGGCCAGACCGGCGGTGCGTTCGCGGATGGCGCCCAGGAACCACGGCAGGTTGCGTCGCAGCAGGGGCTCGCCCCCGGTCAGGCGCACCTTGCGCACGCCCAGTTCTGACACCACGGCAATGAGGTCCAGCATCTCCTCGTAGCGCAGCACCTGGGCATGGGGGATGAGGGGCGTTTCCGGACCGCCGCGGCAGTATTTGCAGCGGAAATTGCAGCGGTCCGTAATGGAAAGACGCAAATAGTTGATGGAGCGGCCGTGGTCATCCACCAGCCGGCTCGGCAGGTCCGCGCCGTGGGGGGCGGCCGTGTTTGGCAGTGTGGTCAAGGCGGCAACAGCTCCTCCAGTTTATCCCGCAGCGCCTCGGGGGATAGGTAGCCCTCATGCTGCAGGATGGCAAGCCCCGCGGCGTCGAAGAGCAGGAGCATGGGGATGGACTTGATGGCCATGAGCTGCATCAGGTCCGGCGCGGCCAGATAACTGGGCAGGGTGACGGGATTGGTGTGCAGATAGCGCTGGTAGGCGCCGCTGTCGAAGTCCAGGGAGACGAGGAGGATGCCCAGCTGCTCCTCGGTGTAAGCCTCCCGCAGGGCGTGGTAGCCGGGCATTTCCTTGAGGCAGGGGCCGCACCAGGTGGCCCAGAAGGCCACCACCAGCGGTCGGCCACGGGCCGCGCCCTGAAGGCGGATCTCGTCCATCAGGGCCTGGTAATCCAGCACGGTCGGCTGTGCCTGCCCGGGGGCGGCGAGGACCGTCAGCAGAAACCACACCAGCAGGCCGCCAAGGACTCGGCCCGGAACAGCCATCATATCCTGCAGGCCTCCCGCGGCGTCTCATGGTGGCAGCCGGTCATGCCCATGCGCATGAGCATGGCCAGGTCAGCGGGATAATTGATGTTGAAGAAGACGTGGGCCTCCTCCGGAGCATACGGAATATGGTGGCGCAACTCAAAGGGAATGGCCCGGGAGAGTTTGTACAGCCCGGCCGCGGCCGCGGACTCCAGCAGGGGCAGGGCCTCGGGTTCATAGATCGCCACCAGGGATTCGATGTATCCCGTGGCCGGCTGCAAAAAGGTGGTCATCACGGCATGGGGCGGGCGATGGGCATGGGCCTCCAGCAGGCGCTCCAGGGTGTCCGTATCCAGCAAGGGCAGGTCGCAGGCCAGGGCCAGGAGGGGACCGCCCAGCCGGCGCAGGCAGGTGGTAATGCCGCGGATGGGCCCGCTGCCCGGGCCCTCATCGGGCACCCAGCCCAGCCGCCGCACCTCGGGCGGAAACTCCTCCAGGGAAGCGGGGTTGCGGCCGGAAATGACCACATTCTGGCACACCTGGCCAGCCAGGGCGGTCATGCGGGCCAGCAGGGGCCGGCCCTCCACGAACTCCACCACCTTGTCCCTCCCCAGCCGGGTGGACTTGCCGCCGGCAAGCACCATGCCCCAGGGGAGTGGTGCACGCTCAGGCATGATCCGTATGGGGGGTATGGGTCTCATGGTCCGGCCCTCCTGCAATGCGCTGTTGGGGGTCGTGAAACACGCTCAACCGCGTGGGTTTGACATATGCCGCCAGGGTGATGCCATGGGCGCGCGCCAGGTCCAGCCCCAGGGAGGTGGGGGCGGCCCTGGTGCAGACCACGGGGGTGCCCAGGCGCACGATTTTTTCCATGAGGGACGAGGTGGTCCGGGCGGAAATGCACAGGACCAGATCCGTCAGGGAACGGCCCGTCTGCAGTCCCCAACCGGCCAGGCGGTCCACGCAGTTGTGGCGGGGGATGTCCTCCACGGTGACGAGGAAGCGCCCCAGGGCAGGGTCCCACAGTCCGGCGCGATGGAAGCAGCCCGTCTCCATCCAGAATCCCGGGGCATCCAGCAGGGCGCTCATGGCCGCCAGGGCTGTCTGCGGCGCCAGGGGACCGCGCCAGGGCCGCAGGGCCGGCCGCGTTCCGGGCCGCGGCGCCAGGGTGAGGTCGAAGCCGTCGTGCGAAACGATCTCGGGCAGTTCTCCCTCGGCGCAGCAGTGCAGCAGGGCATGGCCCAGGGCCAGGGTGGGCAGGTCCACGGCATAGGCGGACAGACGGATGGCTTCCCGCGAACCGGCCCACCGCAGGGTGACCGGGGTTTCCGGGGCCACCAGATCTTCCATGGCGGTCCAGTGGCCATCCTGGAACCGGCGGCAGGGCAGGTGCAGGAAGTCCATGTCGCCTCCGTTAGAATCCGAGGCCGGACACGGTGGGCCGGCGGAACCCCGCCTGGCTGGCCAGCATGTCCAGGGGCAGGGATTCCAGGTCGTCCAGCACGGGCAGGAAGTTGCCTTCCCGCTGGCGCAGGTCGATGGCCTTGGTATAGCCGCTGCAGGTGTTGCAATATTCGATGCGGAAGCCCGGCATCTCCTCCCCGGCCAGGAAGCCCAGGTTTTCGTTGCGGTCCTCCCCGCACAACAGGCACCCCAGCCGGCGGACGCGGTAGGTGGTGCGGCAGAAGGAGCAGCTCACGCGGCGTTTGCCTTCCTTGTCCTGCAGGCAGGCGATGAGGGGCAGGCTGCCGCAGACGGGGCAGTTGCCGTGGGGACGCACGTCGGTGTTCAGGTCCAGGCGGGGGTGCAGGGCCTCGGCCACGGCCACCAGGGAGGGGGTGAGGGAGGCCTGGGCCAGGAAGGACACCGCCCGGGGCGAGTGGGGCATGGCTGCGGCAAAAGGTTCGAAAAATTCC
>JAIWOE010000205.1 GCA_020217165.1 Desulfovibrio sp.
GGCCATGAAGCCCGCGGCCTGTTCGTGCCGGGCCAGCACGTGGCGGATGCGCCGGCGCTGTTGCCAGTCCGTAGCCAGGGCGTCATAAATGGGCAGATTGGCGCCGCCGGGAATGCCGGCCACCACCTCCACGCCCTGTCTGGCCAGCAACTCCACAATGATCTGCGCGCCCGTGCATGGCGTTCCGGATGCTGCGGAAGCGTCCTGCGGATGATCCTGTTGATCCATGGTGCAACCCTCCTCGGCTGATCCTCAAGTTGGCCTGCGCGGTGCCGGGGGGGGTGCTGGCGTGCAACAAAACACCCCGCTGGCGACGCGCGCCGGCGGGGTGTGCAAGACGAGTATGCCTGTGAGACTACATCGCCACCACCACGGCGCGCAACAGAACCTCGCGTACTACGACGACGCTGGCCACAGCCCGTAGGGTGGCGGAAAGGTTCATGGCGGGGGCGTGATGATGATGCATGGGGCATTGGTCCTGCAAAATGGAGAAAAAGTCAACCCCTGTTTGGGGGATCCGGCCGGTGGGGGGGCTGGCCCGTGAACAGGGCTTCCCAGTCCAGGGGGGCGAGGCTTTCCTCGTTCTTGCGCTGCAGCCAGGCCCAGCCCTGCGGCGGGATGCAGCCCACGGGGATGTGGTTGACGAACTGCCGGCCGCCCAGCACGCAGCTGCAGCTCCACCCGCAGATGTCGCAGGTGCAGCCGCCGGTCTTCAGGCACTCCTTGAGCACGCCGGCACGGTCGCAGCAGGTGTCGCACAGCAGCAGAAATGCGCGCGGCATGGAACACTCCCGAGGTTTCCGTGATTCCCCTTGCACGAAACAGCACGGGCAGTGTATAGCCATCCCAGACCAACCGCAATCCCCGCGGGCTTTTGCCCGCACCAGCCCGAAGGAGGAGACCCATGGCGAACGAAGGCGACGTGTACAAGTGCGAACTGTGTGGCCAGGTGGTGAAAGTGCTGGAAGAAGGCGGCGGCACGCTGGTGTGCTGCGGCGAGGATATGGTCAAGCAATAGGCATTGCGCCACAGGCCCCGGCCGTTGGCCCGCACCGGGCACCACGGTCATGCCGATGAGACCTGCGCAGGGGGGAGCCATCCCCCCTGTTGTTGTTTCAACCACCACGGCGCCAAGCGCGCAACAGGAGCGTCACGCCATGCGGAAGAATCAGTATCTTATCGATAACATGTCCATGCACGAGTCGTGGCGGCTCTTCAAGATTATGGCCGAAATCGTGGACGGGTTCGACACCTTGAGCGACCTGGGGGCCGCCGTGTCCATCTTCGGCTCGGCCCGGGTGCAGGAGGGCGATCCCATGTATGAGGAGACCCGCAAGCTCGCCCGCAAGCTCTCCGAGGCGGGCTATGCCGTCATCACCGGCGGCGGGCCGGGCATCATGGAGGCTGGCAACCGCGGGGCGAGCGAGGCTGGCGGTCCCAGCGTGGGGCTGAACATCGAACTGCCCCACGAGCAGGCCCCCAATCCCTACCAGAACGTGCGTTGCAGCTTCAACTATTTTTTCGTGCGCAAGATCATGTTCGTCAAGTACGCCATGGCCTACGTGGTCATGCCCGGGGGGGTGGGCACCCTGGACGAACTGTTCGAGGCCGCGGTGCTCTCCCAGACCAAGCGCATCAAGCCTTTTCCCATTATCCTGTACCAGGAATCCTTCTGGAGCGGGCTCATGGACTGGATTCGGGAAACCATGTGCAGCCGCGGGTTTGTCAATGAGGAAGAGCTGGACATGTTTACGATCATGAACACCCCAGAAGAGGTGGTGCAGTATATCAAGCGGCACGTGATTCTGTAGCGCGGCCAGGGTGCGCCATCTTGACCACCGGCGGCAAAGGGTTCAAGGTGATGCGCTTTGTTGCACCCTCTTACCCACCCCATTGCCGTCATGCATGAATCCAGCAGCGCGCGCCTGCGCATCACCTGTGCGGACCGTCCGGGCATCGTGGCCGCGGTCAGCAATTTCCTGTATTCCCACGGGGCCAACATCACGTTCCTGGACCAGTATTCCACGGACCCCGAGGGCGGCGTGTTCTTCATGCGTCTGGAATTCCAGACCCCGCACCTGGACCTGACCCGCCCGGCCCTGGAGAGCGCGTTTCAGAACGTGGTGGCGGACCGCTTTGCCATGGAGTGGAGCATCCGCTACAGCGCAGATACCAAGCGCATGGCCATCCTCGTCTCCGGCCAGGAACATTGCCTGCTGGAACTCTTGTGGCGCTGGTCCCGGGCGGAGCTGGACTGCGACATCCGCATGGTCCTCAGCAATCATCCCGTGCATCGGGAAGCGGTGGAGGCCTTCGGCATTCCCTACCACTACATTGCCGAGGCCGCGGACGATCGCGCCGCCGCCGAAGCCCGCATGCTGGAGTTGCTGGAAGGCCAGGTGGATGTGGTGGTGCTGGCGCGATACATGCGGATTTTGTCCGCCGACTTCGTCTCCCGCTTTCCCGAATCCATCATCAATATCCATCATTCCTTCCTGCCGGCCTTTCCCGGGGCAGATCCCTACCGCCAGGCCAAAGACCGTGGCGTAAAGCTCATCGGCGCCACGGCCCACTACGTCACCGAGGAGCTGGACGCCGGCCCCATCATCGAGCAGGACGTGACCCGCGTGAGCCATCGGCAGAGCGTGGAGGAGTTGCGCCGCCTGGGGCGCGACATCGAACGCCAGGTGCTGGCGAGGGCCGTGCGGCTGCATCTGGAGGATCGCATCATCGTCCACCAGAACAAGACCATCGTGTTCCGCTAGCAGGCGGCTGGCTGCTCACTCGGTGAGTTCACGGATCACGCGACAGGGATTGCCTGCGGCGAACACGCCCTCCGGCATGTCTCGCGTCACGACACTCCCGGCCCCGATGACCGTGCGTGAGCCAATGCGCACGCCGGGCAGGATGAGCGCCCCGCCCCCCACCCACACGTCCGAGCCGATTTCCACCGGCTTGCCGAACTCCTCCCTCCGGCGCTGTTCGGCATTGAGGGGGTGCAGGGGCGTATAGATCTGCACCGCAGGGCCAAAGAGGGTGAAGCTGCCAATGCGCACGGGGCACACATCCAGCACCACGCAGTTGAAGTTGAAGAACACCCGCTCGCCCAGCTCAATGTTGGACCCGTAATCACAGAAGAACGGCGGCTGCATCCATACCGTGTCGCCGCCGGCGCCAAACAGATCCATGAGCAGACGCCTCCGCACGTCCTGCTCCGCCTCGCGGGTGGCGTTCAGGGCCTGACACAGATCGCGGGCGCGTTCCCGGGCCGTGACAAGTTCAATGTCCAGAGGGTCATAGGGTTCGCCGGCCAGCATCTTTTGGCGTTCCGTTTTCACTGGACACTCCTTCTCCCGGCGTTGGGACGTGGAGATTGTACCGTACCGTGGCTGATCCCTGACGTGCCTGTACGGGCCGGTGCGGTGCGGATGCTACAGAAAATCCGGGTCGATGCCGGCCTTGCCATTGGCCAGCATGATCTTGAGGAAGGTCAGGGTCCGCTCGTCCGCCGGGACAATGGGGAACTGGCCCTTGCAGCTGTCGCACTGGGCCAGGGATGGCTGGGTGGGGCCCACCAGGGGCACCTGACGCTGGCAGTGGGGGCAGGGGTAAAAGAACACCAGCTCCAGGCCCACGGGCTTGACGGGGGTGAGGGGTTTGCGGATGTCGCTCATGGCAGTGCCGGTCCTATGCTAGTGGTGCGGGGTGGGACGCAGCAGGGAGACGCCGGTCATCTCGCCTCCTGCCGGTGTGGCCAGGCCCATGAGGGCCAGCACCGTGGGGGCCACGTCCCCCAGGCGGCCGTCATCCAGGCGCGGGGCGACCCCATGGCTGGCCAGGGGATCCCCCGGCGGCAGGATAAGGGCCAGGGGCACGGGATTGGTGCTGTGGGCGGTTTGGGGGTTGCCCTGGGCGTCCAGCATTTCTTCCGCATTGCCGTGGTCCGCCGTGAGCAGGGTGCGCCAGCCGTGGGCGCGGGCGGTTTCCAGGATCTGTCCCACGCAGGCATCCACGGTTTCGGCGGCCTGGATGGCCGCGGGGATGCTCCCGGTGTGGCCCACCATGTCCATGTTTGCCAGATTGCAGACGATGAGGGCGTGCTTTTTGGCCGACAGGGCCTCCACCAGCAGGCGTGTGACCTCAGGGCAGCTCATCTCGGGCTTGAGGTCATAGGTGGCCACCTCGCGGGGGCTGGGCACCAGCACGCGCTCTTCCCCGGCAAAGACCTCCTCGCGGCCGCCGGAAAAAAAGTATGTCACGTGGGCGTATTTTTCCGTCTCGGCAATGCGTAGTTGCGCGAGACCGTGGCCCGCGATGACCTCCCCGAGCACGCTGCTGAGGTCCTGGGGCGCGAAGGCCGCCGGCAGGGGCAGGGTGGCGTCGTAACGGGTCATGGTGGCAAAGCCGGCCAGGCGGGGCCGCATGGGGCGGGGGTAGGCGTCGAAGCTGTCGTCCCACAGGGCGCGGCAGAGCTGGCGGGCGCGGTCGGCCCGGAAGTTGAAGAAGAAGATGCCGTCGCCGTCCTGCAGCTGGCCCGTGGCCTGGCCTTCGGAACTGGTGATGACGTGGGGGGCGATGAATTCGTCCGTCTCGCCGGCGTCGTAGGCTGCCTGGATGAGGGCCGCCGGGTCCGTGGCCGCCGTGGCGCCGCTCAGGGAGA
The DNA here is from genome assembly GCA_020217165.1 of Desulfovibrio sp. Taxonomy (GTDB): domain Bacteria; phylum Desulfobacterota; class Desulfovibrionia; order Desulfovibrionales; family Desulfovibrionaceae; genus Megalodesulfovibrio. The sequence continues at coordinate 4,661 of JAIWOE010000205.1, forward strand.
CGGGCAGGGTGAGGGCGCGGTGGAAGCGCTCCACCCGATCCCAGCGTTTGTCGCGGTCCATGGCCCAGTACCGGCCGGTGACGGAGACGATGTTCCCCCAGCCCAGGTCCTGCAGAAAGGCCATGAGCCGCAGCATGTCGCCGTGGCCGCTGGTGGGGGGTTGGTCCCGGCCGTCCAGGAATACGTGCACCAGGGCCGGCACGCCCTGCTGTTTGGCCAGGGTGAGCAGGGCCTTGAGGTGGCTGCTGTGGCTGTGCACGCCGCCATCGGACAAAAGACCCATGCAGTGCAGGCGGCCGCCGGCGGCCCTGATGTCCGCCATGAGGGCCAGGAGCACGGGATTGGTGAAGAAGGTGCCGTCCTCGATGGCCATGTCGATGCGGGTCATGTCCTGATAGACCACACGGCCTGCGCCCAGGTTCATGTGTCCCACTTCCGAATTGCCCATGAAGCCCGCGGGCAGGCCCACGGCGCGGCCGGAGCAGGCCAGCACGGCGCAGGGGGCGTCCTTGACCAGACTGTCCAGCACCGGGGTGCGGGCCAGGGAAATGGCATTGCCGGGACCGTCGGGCGCCAGGCCGCAGCCGTCCAGGATGAGCAGCAGGACCGGGGAGATGGCGGGAGTGCTCATGCGCCGGCGTCCTGATCCGGAGCCGGAAGGTTCGGGGAGGCAGGGCGGGGGGCTTCCTGAAGATCCAGGGCCATGCGGGGGACCTGGAGCCAGAGGCCTTCCAGGTTGAACAGGCGGCGCATGTCCCCGGTGAAAATATGGACGAGGACGTCATTGAGATCCATGAGGACCCACTGCCCGGCCTTGTAGCCCTCCACTCCCAGCACTTCCAGGTTTTGCTCCCGGGCCAGCTCGCTCACGGCGTCGGCCAGGGCCTGGGCGTGGCGCTGGGTTTTGGCCGTGGCAATGAGCATGGCGTCAGTGGCGGCGGAGTGGCCGCGCAGGACCAGCCCGGTCACCTCGCCGGCCTGTTTGTCGTGCAGGCGGGCGGCCAGCAGGCGGGCTTTTTCATCAAACGGCATGGCATTGTATTTGTGCTGCGTGTGCGTCATCGTCGTGGTGTCTTCCTTGGTGCATGCGGGAACGGGAGCAGGCGGCGGGCAGCCGCCGTCCAGGGTCTACGCAATTTCGCGTCCGCTGGCAAATCTTGTCCGGCCCTTCCGAGGCGCGGTCTGGCTGAAGGCTGGATTTTTCCAGGAAAATGGGCGAAGGAAGGGGACTCGTGGCCGCGCCTGTTCGTCCAAGCAAGCCCGTCCACGCAGGTCCGTCCACGCAAGCCCATCCACGCAGTCCGTCCATGCCTGTCTGGCCATGTGCGACCTGTGTGCGCATGCCGGAGCCCGGAGGCCCGCAGATCATGCCCGATCCCCAGTCCCACCCCGGTCACCCCGGTCCCCCCGACGCCCCCGCCTCGCCCCTTCTGGAAGCGCGCTATCTGCAGATCAAGGAACGCCTGACCGCGCGGTTCACGGCCCTGCATGCCCTGGCGGTCGAAGCCGGCCCCGAGGCTGCCCGCAGCGTGGCGGCGGATGCCATAGCCTCGGTGCATGCGCCGTTTTTGTTTGTGGTGGTGGGGGAGGTCAAGGCTGGCAAGTCCAGCCTTGTCAACGCCCTGTTGGGGGCGGATATCTGCGCCGTGGCCCCGGAGCCCTGCACGG
>JAIWOE010000206.1 GCA_020217165.1 Desulfovibrio sp.
AGAGTGAGGAGCACGGCATGTCCAGCACGGTGCATTTCGTCAATTTCCGGTCCCGTTCCCGGGCGGACAGTAAAAGTGGCAAGCTGGTCAAACTGTTTGATGCCGCCGGGTTCCCTAGGCTCATCACCCCCGGGGCCCTGGTGGCCGTGAAGGTGCATTTTGGGGAATTGGGCAGCGACTGTTTCGTGCGGCCGGTCTTCGTGCGCGCCGTGGTGGACCGCATCCGCGAACTGGGCGGCCGGCCCTTTGTCACGGATACCAACACCCTGTATTCCGGCAGTCGCTACCATGCCGTGGACCACATGGAAACGGCCATCCGGCACGGATTTTCCTTTGCCTCGGTGAACGCCCCGGTCATCGTTGCCGATGGGCTGCTGGGGGAGAACGTGATGGAATTCTCCATCAACAAGAAGCACTTTTCCCAGGTGAAGCTGGCCGGGGCCTACGCCAAGGCCGACGTCTGCATCATGTTCTCCCATTTCAAGGGACACGAACTGGCCGGCTTTGGCGGAGCCATCAAGAACCTGGCCATGGGATGCGCTCCGGGTGCAGGGAAACGCGAGCAGCATTCCCCGAGATTTCAAGTGGATGCCGAGACGTGTATCGGCTGCGGCGAATGCGAGCGCATCTGCCCCGTGCAGGCGGCCGTGGTAGGGGCGGATGCCAAGGCCGTCATCGACAAGGCCCTGTGCATTGGCTGTGGCGAATGCTTCCAGTGCTGCCCCACCAAGGCCGTGCAGATCGACTGGGCCACGCAGATTCCGCCCTTCATGGAACGCATGACTGAATACGCCCTGGGCGCGCACCTGCAGAAGGCCGGCCGAATCGGCTATATCAATTTTGTGATGGACGTGACGCCGGACTGCGATTGCCTGCCCTGGAGCGACGCGCCCATCGTCCCCGACGTGGGCATCCTTGCCTCCGGGGATCCCGTGGCCCTGGACCAGGCCTCCCTGGACCTCGTCAATGCCCAGGAAGCCTTGCCCGGCACCCACCTGTGTGCGGGGCATGCCTGTGGTGAAAACAAATTCAACCACTTGTGGTCACATACTCAAGGCGAGCTGCAACTCTCCTATGGCGAGGAAATCGGCCTGGGCAGCCGGGCCTATACCCTGGCGGAGTGCTGATGCCTGATCCCCAGCCGGATTTTGCCGCCCAACGCTGCACCTGCGAGGACTGGACCCGCCGCCGGGCCCGGTTCATGGTGGATGATCCTCGACGGTGCTGCACGCATCTGGTGCAGGGCTACCTGGAAGACGCCACGCGGCTGCCTCCCGGGCTGGCCCGGCATGCCCAGCGGCTGGCCTGGTTCGCCGGGGAGGCCGAGGGCTTTCCCGTCACCCGGCAAATTCTGGCCCTGGCCTTGCCCGGCGGGCAGCCCTGCGAGGCCTATGTGCCCTGGGACGAGGCCGATCCCTGGATTGCCGTGCTGGCGGATGGGGCACGTTGCGCCTTCCACCGCACCCAGCGGTACTGGCGGGAGGGACAGGCGCCGCCGGAGGCCCTGCGTCCGGAGGTGGAAGCCGCCCTGGCACGGGCCCTGGCCCTGCACAAGGAATTGCCGCGGGAGCGAGGCAAGGCCAAAGAAGCGACAGGGACGCCGGAGGACACGGCACTGCCTTCCCTGCCCCTCATGGACATGGAGGCGTCGCTGCAGACGTCGCCGCAGTCGTCCCTGCAAACGTCCCCGGCCTTGGTCCACCCCGAGTCGCCCGCTGCCCCCGCTGCCCCCGCTGCCCCTGATGCCTCAGGCGCATCGCCGGCGGTGTCCCGGGAGCTGTCCCAGGGGGAGTCCCTCACTCTTCCCAGGTTCCAGATGGGTGCCCGGATGGAAGGCCCCACCAGTCACGATGGCCCTCGGGAGTCTGTCGGGGGTGGCGTTCAGGGGGTGTCGCCCTTGAAGGTTGCCGCCGGGGTGCTGGTGTTGGTGGCGGCGTTCGGGGTGGCATATCTGCTCATTTCGCGTGGGGCGCCCCTGGATCTTGCCGTGCCGCCAATGCAGGCACCAGAACAGGCTCCAGAGCAGGCACCAGTCCCGGCGCCAGGGGTGGTGCACGCGCCGTTACCGGTCCCGGGGCCAGGAGCTGGCACGCCGGCGGCACCCCCAATGGCACCCCCGGCGGCACTCCCGGGAGCCGCAGGACAGCCCGGTGAATTTTCGGCCACCGCAACCCGCGCCATTGCCGCCGTACAAACGCGGCACCTGCCGGACACGGTGTTGACGGACGACCAGCAGCAGGCCCAGGCCATGCGAGCCTTCATGCAGGAACTCCCCGGCGCGCAGCTGTATGTGCTGTCCTGGGAGCGCGGGAATGGGCGAATGGAGTTGGTGGTAAACCTGGCCCGGCACGTGTTGGTGCGGGCACGGATGGGGGTGGACGGCACCACCGTGGCCGAAGTGTACGAGGGGTTCGTGCTGGAGCGGCTGGCCCTGGCGGAACTGGGGAAAACCCTGAAATCCACTTCGGAAGGGGAACATCCCCCCAGGCTGGAGCAGTTTTTTACACAGTGAATACCCTGCGGGAGTTGCTTTTTTTTGCATGGCGTGCTCGAGTAAGAGTGATGTCCTCCTACTGTGTGGAGAGGTGATGGAAGGGGGGCTTCGACAACAAGGAGGGTCGTATGACTATGCGTTCTTGGTCTGCTCGATTGGCCATGGTGTTTGGGATTGTCATGCTGCTGGGAGCGTCCCCGGCCACAGGAAACTGGGCGGTAAGCTGTCCGCAAGGGTATATCAAATCGCCCCAGGGGCAGTGCATCAAGCCAGGGAGCGGCGGGCAGCAGCAAGGCCAGCAGCAGATGCAGCAGGGCCAGCAGGGCAGACAGCAGCAGGGCCAGCAGCAGATGCAGCAGGGCCAGCAAGGCAGACAGCAGCAGGGCAAATCTGCTGGTTGCAGCCAGGCCTATTCCAACTGCAACGCCGTATGCGCCCAGAGCTACGCGGGGCACCGCAATCCCGCAGCGTACAATGCCTGCTTGACCAACTGCAACATGGGATACAACACATGCCGATAACTGCCCTGCGGTGTGGCGGACACCGTTGACATGCCAGTGACGGAATATCCCATCGACGTGCGGCAGGTCTGCATCGGTCTGTTCGTGCGTCTGGATGAGAAAGGCGGCGAGGACGATGTGGTGCGCTGGCCGTTTCCGCGCAAGGCCCTCAAGATCACCGATGAAGGCATGATCAATGCCCTCAAGGTCTCGGGCGTGCGGCACCTGCTGGTGGTGCTGGACAAGAGCGATGGCATGCCCCTGCCCCTGCCCCTGCCGGATCCAGGACCCGCGCCGGCAGGGACGGCCGGGGCAGACGAAGGCGCGAACCCTGCAGGGGGAGCCCCGCGTGCCACTGCGCCGGGCTTTCGCACCCCGGTTTCGGCAGAGCTGAAGGCCCTGAAGCGCGAAACCCTGGAACGCAACCGGGAACGCCATTCCCGGTACACCCAGTGTGAGGCGCAGTATACCAAGTCTGTGGCGCAGGTGGCGGCCCTCATCCGCCGGGTGTCGGGAAAAAGCGCCGATGCCGCCCATGAGGCAGCCCAGGTGGTGCGTTCCCTGGCCCAGACCTTTCTGGCCCAACGCGACGTGCTCCTCAACGTCATCACCACCAAATCTCAGGAAGATCGCCAGCACTTCCATTCCCTGAACGTCACGGTGCTGTCCATGATGGTGGGGGCGGACCTCGGCCTGGACGAGGCCGCCCTCAATGCCCTGGGCATGGGCGCCCTGCTGCACGATATTGGCAAGGGCCGCATGCCGGCCACCTCGTTGGGGGGCGGGCAGCTGCAGCTCAAGCTGGCCATCAAGAAATATTACCAGCAGCATCCCCTGGTGGGGGCTCGGCTGGCGGCGGATTTTCCCAACGTGCCCCGCGCCGCCTTGCCCATCATCCTGCAACATCATGAGGCCATGGATGGCAGCGGGTTTCCCAAGGGGGCGTCCGGGGAGGGGGTGCACCGCCTGGCGCGCATCGTCACCGTGGTGGACCGCTACGACAATCTCTGCATGCAGGGCGGCCAGCAGGATGAGCCCCGGGAACAGGAGGATGGCCTCATTCCGCATCTGGCCATGAAGCACCTGTTCAACCGCAGCCGCGCCAAGCTCGACGAGCTCTGCCTCTCCACTTTCATCAAATGTATGGGGGTGTACCCGCCGGGCAGTGTGGTGCAGCTCTCCAACGGGCTGTTTGGCATGGTGGTGTCCACCAACCCCAAACGGGCGGCGCGTCCCTCGGTGATGGTCTACCACCCCGAAGTGCCGCGCATGGAGGCACTGATCATTGATCTGTCCATCGAGGACGGGCTGGAGATCCGCAAGTGCCTGCGTCCCGACGATCTGCCCAGGTCGGCCTTCAAGTATCTTTCTCCGGGACGGCAGCTCGGCTATTACGCCGACGCCGCGCCCCAATCCTGACGGCGTCGGGGCATGACGGTCTCTGCGGCCCAGTCTCCCCTGGCCAGGGTGCTGGCCATGCTCCGGGAGGCGCATGTGTCCGGCGGCAGGCGGCTGGCGGCGGAAACCATGCTGCTGGTGGATCAGGCCCTGGGTTTTCTCCACCAGGCTGATCCAGCCTCCCCGGCCACCCCCATGCAACGCCGGGAACTGGCCTTCCTGCTGGGCGGTCTGGCCAGGACCACCCGGGAGGGCACCGTCCTCAAATTCTGTTTGGAGCGTCTGCCTCGCGTGGGTGCCTGGGGAGAAGTGCTGGCCATGCACGCCATGCAGGAAACCCCGGTACCACGGCAGACGACGGCCAGCGCCTTCCGCCAGTTGCCCACGCCGATACAGGTGCGCCTGGCCAATCGCATGCTGCTATTGCCGGGCCTGGAGCGTGAGCAGACGGAATGGGCCCTGGAGGCCGTCCGGCGAATACAGGTGGAGGATCCCGAAGAGGTCCTGGTGTTTCTGGAACAGCTGGAGGCGGCCGGGGCCGCCCTGGCCTGGCCCGTGCAACGCGAGTTGCTGCGCAGCCGGTTTGGCATCTGGCTGGGAAAATTATTGAATCTACCACTGGAAAAAGACCAGACAGCCTACCTGACCCGCACGGTGCATCTGCTGGGCGTGCGTAGTCTGGCCGCGGCCCTGGCCCGGCACATGCCCAGGGCGGAAGTCTCCACCCTGGTGCGGTTTGGCCGGCTGGCCCAGGAGATCTGCACACCAGAGGAAACGGCCGTGGCCTCCCTGGTGGAGGCCATGCTGCGCCACCCTGCCCGGGAGGTGCGCCTTGCCGCCCTCCAGTGTCTGGTGGGGTGGGAAAGCCCCGGGGCGGCAGAGGCAGCGCAGTCTTTGCTGGCTTCGTTCCCCAGGGATCGCTCCGTCATCCTGGCCGTTCTGCTGCGAGGCGCACCGGCCCTGTGGCGTGAGGCGGTGCAGGGCCTGCCGCAGGTGGAGCAGGGCGATGCGCTCCTGGATGCCGTCTGGATTCTGGCCCGAGGCGATGCCCCGGGGCTGGATGCCGCACAGCAGCGTCTGCGCGCCGCCGGCACCGGTGTCGCCGCCCGGGATCTGGGCATGACGGACATGGCCATGGTGCTGGACGGCCTGGCAGCCTGGCGCCAATCCGCCAGCCGCTGGGTGCTGGATATGCCCTGGCCGGATCCCGTGCCGGCCACGTCCTTGCCCATGCCCTGCCAGACGGGGCGGGGAGCGCCAGCCCAGTTGGGCCTGGCGCCAGGATGTCGGGAATCAGGCACGGTCTTTGCCACCCGGCAGCAGGAAGGGGCGGACCTCTCCCGCGCGGAATTCGTGGACTGCACCTTCACGTCCTGCCGGCTGCCGCGGGTCTTTGCCGAGCAGACACGCTTCGTGCGCTGCCAGTTCAAGCAGGTGACCTGCATGGGGGGCGAATTCCGGGAGGCACAGTTCGTGGATTGCCGCTTCGAGGACTGCATCCTGGACGGCGCCACCCTGGAACGCGTGGCCCTGGTGCGCTGCCAACTGGTGGGCGTCAGCCTGGCGGGATGCATCTGGGACGCCTGCCGCCTGGAGGAGTGCCGCCTGGCGGCCTGCGATCTCTCGGGGGCGCGTCTTGAGCACGTGGTCTTGCAGGCCGTGGGGCTGGTGGCCTGCTCCCTGTACGCCGGCCGATGGTCCCGGGTGCGGGCCAGGGCCGTGGAGTGGATCCAGTGCTGCATGGAGGGGCTGGCCATGCGGGAACTGGACTGCGCCGGTGGCGTGATGCTGGCCTGCGATCTGGCAGGCGCCTCCCTGGACCGCCTGCGCAGCGACGTCCCGGCCCTGGCCGACTGCGCCCGGCTGGCCGAGGATGCCCGGCTGGACCAGGCCGCAGCCGCCGGGGCGGCCTATGCCACACCGCCGCCGGCCCT
>JAIWOE010000207.1 GCA_020217165.1 Desulfovibrio sp.
CAAGCCTCAAGGGCTCGGGATTACTGGGCAAGGATGAAGGAATGTGCCGGGATGCCCCCCTGCACAGCTGGACCCTGCTGCATCCAGACGGCACCCCCTTTGCCCCGGAGGAGCGCCCCCTGGAGCGGGCACTTTGTTCGGGGGAAGTGGTGGAAGTGGCCGACGCCCTTATCGTAGGGTTGGATGGCCAGCAGCGCCACGTGAGCATCAACGCCGCCCCCGTGCGCAACGGCGAGGGCGAGATTGTGGCCGGTGTGTCCGTGTTTCTGGATATCACCGACCGCCGGCGCCTGGAGTGCCAACGCACCCAGACCCTGACCTTTTTTGCCCATGACATGAAATCCCCCCTCATGGGAGCCCTGGCCCTTACCCGGCGGTTGCTGGAGGGCAAGGAGGGGCCTCTTACCGGGCGGCAGCTTGAGAACCTGGAGATGGTGGCCTCCCTGCTGGAGCGGGTGCTCACCCTGTCCATCGATTTCCTGGACGTGGCCCGCATGGATCAGGCCGGCTTCAGCCTGCCTCGGGAATCCGTGGACCTTGGCCCCGTGTTCCAGGCCCTGGTGCGGGAATTCGGCCAGCGCGCCCAGGACAAGGGCCTTTTTTTCCGGGCCGTGCTGGATGCCCCCCTACCCGAGGTGCTGGGCGACCGGCAGCGCCTTATGCGCATGGTGGCAAATTTGCTGGACAATGCCGTCAAGTATACCCGGGCCGGGCAGGTGGTCCTCACCGCGCATCGCCGGCAGAGGGAACTGGAAATCTGCGTGCTGGACGACGGCCCAGGCCTTTCCCAGAATGATCAGGACAATCTCTTCGAAAAATTCTTCCGCGGCGATGCCGGCAGAGACTCCGAAGGCTCCGGCGTGGGTCTGGCTGCGGTCAAGGCCATTGCCCAGGCCCACGGCGGCCGTGTGGCCGGGAAGAACCGCCCCGACGGCCCGGGGGCGATGTTCACCATCTGGCTGCCCGTGGCCGACGCCTGAAGGCATCGCGGGGCGCACCTTTCCTGATTGTCATCCTGTCGGGCTTTGACAGTCCTGCTCGACGTCCTATCTGAAGGAACATGCCCATCCTGAACCGGGAGTCCCGTCATGTTCCATCGCGCTGCTTCCTTGCGAATCCTGCTGCCGGCCCTGGCTGCGCTGTTGCTGGCCGGCCGCGCCCCTCATCTCTTTGCCGCCACGGAGGATGCGACCATGTCTTCCCAGACTGCCCACGCCACCGCTGTGTTTGCCGGCGGCTGTTTCTGGTGCACCGAATCTGACTTTGAAAAACTGCCCGGGGTGTTGGAGGCCATCTCCGGCTATGCCGGGGGTCGAGAGCCCAACCCCACGTACCAGGAGGTCGCCTCTGGCCGCACCGGCCACCTGGAAGCCGTGCAGGTGGTCTATGATCCGCAGCGCATCAGCTATGCCCAGCTGGTGGAGCACTTTTGGCGCACCATCGACCCCACCGATGCCGGCGGCCAGTTTGTGGACCGCGGCACCCAGTACGCCACGGCCATTTTTGTGGCCAACGACCAGGAGCGCACGGCCGCCGAAGCCTCCAAGCAGGCCCTGGAGGCCTCGGGCCGGTTCAGCAAGCCCATCGTCACGGCCATCCTGCCCCTGGACCGGTTCTGGCCGGCGGAGGACTACCATCAGAATTTTCACGCCGCCAACCCTGCGCGCTACTGCGCCTACCGGCAGGGGTCCGGGCGGGATCAGTTTTTAGAAAAAACCTGGGGCAGCCTGGCTACGCCGGTAACACCCCCCGGGGGGGCAGGGGGCTGGGCCAAGCCATCGTCAGCGGAGCTCAAGGCACGGCTCACGCCACTGCAGTATCATGTGACCCAGGAAGCAGGCACGGAGCCGCCATTCAAGAACGAGTATGCGGACAACAAACGGGAGGGGATCTACGTGGATGTGGTGTCCGGGGAGCCCTTGTTCAGCTCCACCCACAAATATGATTCCGGCAGCGGCTGGCCCAGCTTTTGGCAGGCCCTGAAGCCGGACAATATCGTGGAGCACACGGACCGCTCCCTGTTCATGACCCGTACGGAAGTGCGCAGCAAAATGGCAGATTCCCATCTGGGTCACGTGTTTCCCGACGGCCCGCAGCCCACGGGCATGCGCTACTGCATCAATTCCGCAGCCCTGCGTTTCATCCCCCGGGAGGAAATGGAGGCGGCAGGGTACGGGGAGTATCTGAATTTGTTCAAGTAAAAGGGCAATGCCCCGGCATCATCATCCCCGTTGGCGAAGCAAATTTTCGGGGGAAGACCAGGCGCAAAAACGGTCTTCCCCCGAAAATGCTTGTGAAGTGACGCCTATGCCACGGCCCCGCGCTGGCGCGACGCGTCCTCTGTGAACAGCCCGGCCCGGTGGGCCCAGGCCACCACTTCCGCGGAATTACGGCAGCCCAGCTTGCGCATAAGCCGGCAGCGGTGGTGCTCCACGGTTTTGGTGGAAAGGCCCAGCATGGAGGCAATCTCCCGCGTGTACAATCCCTGGGAGACCATCTGCAGCACCTGGCGCTCGCGGTTGGTCAGCTTTTCCGCGGAGTGGGCATTGCCATCTCCCGGCGTGGCGTGGGCCGGCCGCAGCCGGGCCATGGCCACGGACTGGGTGAGTTCGGGGTCCAGATACACATCGCCGCCAGCCACGCGGTTCAGGGCTTTCACGGATTCCAGGCTGCCGGCAGTCTTGGTCAGGAAGCCGGAAGCGCCGGCGTGGAACGCGCCCTCCACCAACGCTGGGTCAGAGTTGGAGGAGACCACCAGAATGCGAGTGTGCGGAGAAAGGGTTTTGATTTCACGGACCAATCGCATGCCGCTTCCGCCCTGGATGGCGATATCCAGCAGTGCAAGATCTGGTTTGTGATTGCCAATGGCCGTCCGCGCCTCGTCCATGGTTGCCGCCTCGCCCACCAGACGCAGGGTGCCGGCGGTTTCCACAATCCGCTTGAGCCCTTCACGGAACAACGGATGATCGTCCACCAGGACTACCGTGAGCAGACGTGGCATGGCGCACCCCCTTGGCATACCCGGCTGCCGCGATTTGGCAGGCAGCTAGCCGGGATATTGAGGAAAAAACTGCAGGTCATAGGATTGCCCCCTAGCGAAAGTCAGGTAAAACACCATATTTCCCAAGCGGTATCACAGAAAAACGGCGTGGCGTCAACAACAGGAAACAGCCTGTCAAGCAACGTGGCATCCAGGCAGGACAAATTATTTGCGGTGGCCGACTGTGGGTGAATTGTCGCACATTCCTGCCGCAGACCACGGGGTTGTCCCTTGGCTGTTACACTGATGCTGCATTGCATGACCTTGGTTTGCGAATAGGGATCATCCCTAAATAGATGTTTGGGATATGTTGCAGAAACGTCATGAAGACATGCGAGGATATGACATTCAGATACTCGCCTCAACATGGCATGCTATGCTGCGGTGTTGTGTGGCAATATTGTTTCATGAACTGATGCACTGTTCTCGAATGCAATATGAGATTGAGAAAATGCCTTGCCAATGATGAAAATCTTTGTCTGTTGTGATATGTGAATAGTAGAATATAAACTAATGCAATATCTCCGGGCAAGGAGGTGCGAATGCTCGCGTTCGCCATGTTTTTCTGTTTATCGTGTGCGGCGTGGCTGTTACTCTTTGGGTCGGCAAGTCTCTGCGCCGCGGCATTCTCGCCCGGGGTGAAGCCGGATGTTTGTACTCAGGCCTCGCTTTCCGGGGTGGTGCGTCATGTGTCCACCACAGGCAACGATACCTCAGGTGATGGTACCGCTGCTAAGCCATATCGCACCCTGTTTCGGGCCACACCCCCATCTATTTCGGCATCACCTTTCAGGACTGGGAACCCGGCGCCGGCCGTCCGGCCAATCGAAATCCCGCCGTGTTGTACAACATTGTCAGTCAGCCAGGTTCATCCACACAACAGCTTGTATCCATACGGTATACCAGTGAGCTCGGCGGCCTGAGCGCCCTGGCCGGCGGGATGCGCATCAATGCCAACTGCTACTGGCGCGCCGCCGGGGCTGCCGGGTTCAGCGATGGCCGTACCAACTGGTCGGGCATCTTTGCGCAGTGGAAAACGCACATCGGCGGAGAGGGAAGCTTGCGGGAGAGACCCCGCAGCTCGATGCGACCTATTTGCCGCAACAGGCCGCCTGCAGGGGTCGCGGCCATGGCGGTTCCATGACCAGGTCTGTTCCCACTGTGACCTTGCTGCTGGATTGAGGGGCTGTTCCAACTGGAAACAACACGCGGGAGGGGGCAGGTGGCGGAAGCGTAGTGGAGTCGAACCACCCTGGGAGCTCTCACCCCCACACTGGTTTTGAAGACCAGGCGCCACACCGGTGACGATACGCTTCCGCGGCAGGCCCGCATTTCCTTACGTGCTCAGGGCGGCGGATGCAAGCCTTGATGTGCGATGCGGCAAAAACCCCGCCATTTTTAGAAATTGTCATCTCCATTTCTCGCCGTTGCCAAAATCCTGGCATCCATCTATAGACATTGCCTCCAAGGATGCTATCCTATCCCCAGAAACGGGAGACATACGTTGAACAATTTCGGTCGCAATCTGATCATCTGGGTGGTTTTGAGCCTGGTGCTCATCGCCCTGTTGAACGCGTTCAATCAGCCGGCTGGCTCAGTCAAAAAACTCACGTACAGCGAGTTTGTGCAGAGCGTGCAGGAAGGCATGGTGCAGGAGGTGGTGCTGCAGGACCAGAACATCTCCGGCAAACTGCTGGACGGCTCCAACTTCTCCAGCTACGCCCCGCGCGATGCCAGCGTGACCACCTTGCTCATGGAAAACAAGGTGCGCGTGAAGGCAGAGCCGGACGAAGAAGCCGGCTACATGGTGCTGCTGGTCAACCTATTGCCATTCCTTATCATCGGCGCGGTGATTTTCTTCTTCATGCGCCAGGTGCAAAGCTCCGGCGGCAAGGCGCTCTCCTTTGGCCGCTCCAAGGCCCGCCTCATCACCCAGGAGCAGGCGCGCGTCACCTTCGAAGACGTGGCCGGGGTGGACGAAGCCAAGGAAGAGCTTACGGAAGTTGTTGATTTTTTGCGGGATCCAAAGAAGTTTACCCGCCTTGGCGGGCGCATCCCCAAGGGGGTGCTCCTGGTGGGCCCTCCCGGCACTGGCAAGACCCTGCTCTCCCGCGCCGTGGCCGGCGAGGCCGGGGTGCCGTTCTTCTCCATTTCAGGATCTGACTTTGTGGAAATGTTCGTCGGCGTGGGCGCAGCCCGCGTGCGCGACTTGTTCGTGCAGGGCAAGAAGAATGCCCCCTGCCTCATCTTTATTGATGAAATTGACGCCGTGGGCCGCCAGCGCGGCGCGGGCCTGGGCGGCGGGCACGACGAGCGCGAGCAGACCCTGAACCAGCTGCTGGTGGAAATGGACGGCTTTGAGAGCAACGAGGGCGTCATCCTCATCGCCGCCACCAACCGTCCGGACGTACTGGACCCGGCGCTGCTGCGCCCGGGCCGGTTCGACCGCCAGGTGGTGGTGCCCACGCCGGACCTCAAGGGCCGTCGGCACATCCTGTCGGTGCATGCCCGGCGCACGCCGCTTTCGGACGACGTCAATCTGGATGTCCTGGCCAAAGGCACGCCTGGGTTCTCCGGGGCGGATCTGGAAAATTTGGTCAACGAGGCTGCCTTGCACGCCGCCAAGCTCAACAAGGACAAGCTGGACATGTCCGATTTTGAGGAGGCCAAGGACAAGGTGCTCATGGGCAAGGAGCGCAGAAGCCTGATCATGACCGATGAGGAAAAGCGCAACACCGCCTACCACGAAGCCGGCCACGCCCTGGTGGGTCGCATGCTCCCGGGCACGGATCCCCTGCACAAGGTGACCATCATTCCCCGCGGCCGGGCCCTGGGCGTGACCCAGTACCTCCCCGAGGACCGCCACAGCTATTCCCGCACCTATCTGGAAAATCGCCTGGCCATGATGCTGGGCGGCCGGGCGGCGGAACTCATCATCAACAACGAATACACCACCGGCGCGGGCAACGACATCGAACAGGCCACCAACATGGCCCGGCGCATGGTCTGCCAGTACGGCATGAGCGAGGCCCTGGGACCGTTGAATTTCTCCGAGCGTTCGGACGAGGTGTTCATCGGCCGCGACCTGGGCCATTACAAGACCTATTCCGAAGAGACCGCCCGGCTCATCGACGCGGAAATCAAGCGCTTTGTGGAGGACGGGCAGCAGACGGCCCTGGCGATTCTGCGAGACAAGATCGACGTGTTGCACGCCATTGCCGCGGCGTTGCTGGAGCGCGAAACCATCTCCG
>JAIWOE010000208.1 GCA_020217165.1 Desulfovibrio sp.
GGCAAATTCCACGGACCGAATCTGCAGCACCTTGGCTCCCATGCTGGCCATTTCCAGCATTTCGTCATAGGCGATGCGGGACATCTTGCGTGCCTTGTCGCACACGTTGGGATCAGTGGTGAAGACGCCTTCCACGTCGGTGTAAATCTCGCACCCGTCAGCATTCAGGGCCGCAGCCAGGGCCACGGCAGAGGTGTCCGACCCGCCGCGCCCCAGGGTGGTGATGCGGCCGTTGGGATCCAAACCCTGGAAGCCTGCGGCCACCAGCACGTCGTATTCATTGAACAAGGAGCGCAGCTTGTCGCAATCGATCCTGGTGATGCGCGCGGCGCCATAATCGGAATCGGTGTGCATGGTCATCTGAAAGCCAAGCAGGGACCGGGCCTTGATGCCCGCATCCTTGAGCAGCATGGCGAACAACGCCACGGACACCTGCTCCCCGGTTGAAACAAGCACATCCTGCTCACAGGCCGGGGGTCTGGAGGAGAACTGCCGGGCCAGGTCCAGCAGGCGGTTGGTTTCTCCGGACATGGCCGAGAGCACCACCACCACCTTGTGACCCTGGGCCAGGGCAGCCTGAACCTTCTGCTGCACCTGGCGCATACGGTCCAGCCCTGCCACAGAAGTGCCGCCGAATTTTTGCACGAGAATGGACATGGGGCGTTCCTGCAATGACGTCAATCGTTAGTGGTTGTCGGGCACCGGGGGGACGGGGACACCCAGGGAGCCAGGGCCGATGCAATGGACAGGGGCAGCGGACACCCCAGGGCCGTCACCGTGACGCTGCGTCCCCGGGCGGCCTCCTCCCATTGCACATGCAGGGCCGGCTCCGGCCAGGCGGGGCGGGGCACTCGCTCGATCCACTCGATCACCGCCAGGGCGTCCGGGCCGGCTTCCTCCACCAGATCGGGGATGACGGCCGCCGCGGCCGCCGGCTCCAGGCGGTAGCAGTCGATGTGCGCCACGGGCGGCCGGGTGGGGTAGCAGTTCATGAGCGTGAAGCTCGGACTGGCCACCTGCGCCAGCTCCCCGCCGGGCAACCCGTGCACCACACCGCGCGTGAACGTGGTTTTGCCCGCACCGAGTTCGCCGGAAAGCAGCAGCGCCGGAGGGCGCGCCATGCCGGCCAAGGCGCAGCCCACCGCCTGTCCGCAGGCGAGCAGGGCTGCCTCATCCGGAAAATGGGCGTTCATGATGGACAGAACAATGGTCATACGCAGTGTTTGGGGCGCAATGCCCGGTACGTGGCTGCTCACCTACACGAATTGTCAAAAAAGTCCAGTGCGCGGGAGATGATGCCGTCAAATGCCTCAGGCGCCGCCAGTCTTGCCGCCCCTGGCGATGACCCGCAGCAGGTCTTCCTTGCCAATGACGCCGACCAGCCGTGCGCCGTCCAGTACGGGCAGGGTGTGGTAACGGCGATCCACCATGAGGTTGGCCACCTCTTCGATGGTGGTCTCCAGGGTGACGGAAACCACGTCCTTGGTCATCAGCCCGCCCACGGTGGCAGCCGTCATCTTGGCGATTTCCCCTTCCATGTCTTCCATGGAGGGCAGGGGGATGAAGCTGTCGAGGATGGTGAAATACGACGGGATCTTGAGGGATCCTTGCTGGCTGATGCAATCACTCTGGGTGATGATGCCCACAAGGGTTCCGGCGTCGTCCACCACGGGCAGGCCGTTGAAGTGGTGCTCCAGCATGATGCGCGCGGCGGTGGCCACGTCCGTGGACGGGGACACGGTGACGGGATTCCCGGACATGATGTCCTTGGCGGTCAGCATGACAAATGCTCCTTGATAACCCGGGGAATGGCATCGGCAATTTCCCGGGCGTAGTTGCCTCGGCAAGGGTAGTCGGTTTCCAGCAGCCGGCCGGCCTCCGCGTGCAGCAGCACGGCCAGACAGGCAGCCTCCAGGGGCGGACGCCCCAGCCCCATGAGCGCGCCCAGGCAGCCGGCCAGCACGTCGCCGGAACCGCCCGTGGCCAGGCAGGGGGCAGCCACATCGCAATAGTACGCCGGTTCGTCTCCGGTGACAACAACCGTGCCCGCATCCTTGGCCACCAGCACCCCTGGCAGACGGGCACGCAGGGTGCGGGCGTTCACAAAGCGATCCTCGCCCATGTTCAACCCGCAGCCATGGAGCAGCCGGGCCAGTTCGCCTGGATGCGGGGTGAGCACGTCCGCTGGCGTGTGCCGGTTGAGCCAGTCCGGATTGCGGGCAATCCAGAACAGGGCGTCGGCATCCCAGACCGTGGGCGGGCGGTCAAAACGCAGGTGCAGTTGACGTACGAAGGCCTCGGTTTCGGGATGCCTGCCCAGGCCAGGGCCCACCACCAACACGTCAAAGCGCGGCAGGTGTTCCTCCAGGGCCTGGAAACAGTCCTCGCCCCAGCCACCGGCGCAGGCCTCGCCGGCAGCCAGGCCCAGGCACATGGCCTCTGGCAGCTGGGACTTGAGCTCCTGCACGATTTCCCGGGGGCAGGCGATGGTCACCAACCCTGCCCCGGCCCGCAGGGCCCCCATGGCCGCCAGGGCCGGCGCGCCGCTCATGCCCGGGGAGCCGCCCACGATGCACACGTGCCCGGCCGTGCCCTTGTGCAGGGCCGCAGCCGGCCGCCTGAGCAGGCGGAACAGGGAGCGATCCAACCGTCGCTGACCAGCAGGATAGCGGTCCTTGATTTGCCGGGGGATGCCGATATGCCGCACGTGCAAACGCCCCACGTGCTCCCGGGCCGCCGGCATGACAAGGCCGGTTTTCATGGCGGCGAAGGTGGCCGTGGCGTGGGCGCGTACGGCCTCCGGACAGGCCAAGCCGGTGTGGCCGTCTAGGCCGGAGGGGATATCAATGGAAAAGATGAAGGCGCGATGCCGCAGGCTGTTGATGTAGCGCACCAGGAGCGGGAAGGGCGGGCGCATCTCCCCGGTCAGGCCGGTGCCCAGCAGGCCGTCCACCACGATATGCGGCTCGAAGTCTGGATCATACAATTGCTCCGGCCGGGGCATGTCCAGAAACTGCATGGGGACGCCAGCCTGCTGGGCCAGCTTGAAATGAAAGGCCGTCTCCCCGGTGTGGGCGTGGGCCGGTTTGGTGTGATACAGGCGCACATGGGCGCCCAGGTCGTGCAGGTGGCGGGCCATGCAGAAGGTGTCCCCGCCGTTGTTGCCGTGGCCTGCGAAGAGCAGGATGCGTTTGCCGGCGGGGTCCCCGGTTTCCGCACACAGCACGTGCAGGGCCTCGCGGGAGGCATTCTCCATGAGCATCTCGCCGGGAATGCCAAAAGCCATGGCCTCGCGGTCCCAGCGGGCCATTTCGGCCGGGGTGCACAGGGAGGTCGTCAGGGCGCGCAGGGCATTCATCGTTCCAGCACCACCACGGCGCAGGCCGTGTCCCGTCCATGGGTGAGGGAGACGTGGGCGCCGGTAACCCCCATGGCCGTTGCGAGTTCCTGCCCGCGCCCCAGCAAGGCCAGCTCCGGTTTGCCCGAAGGCAGGGGACGGATTTCCATGCTCTGAAAGGTCACCCCTTCCCGAAATCCCGTGCCCAGGGCCTTGGCCGCGGCCTCTTTGGCGGCAAAGCGGGCGGCCACGTAGGCGGTTTGCACGGCGTCGCAGGCGTTCGGCAAGCCGTCCAGCTCCAGGGGCGTGAGCACCTTTCGCAAAAAACGGTCGCCGTGGCGGTCCATGGCCGCACGGATGCGGTCCAGCTCGCACACATCCAGTCCAAGGCCGACAATCATGGCGCACTCAGTCCACAAAGGTCTTGAGCAGGTCCAGCATTTCCCGTACCGCCGCATCCAGGCCGATGAACACGGCCCGGCCGATGATGGAAAAGCCGATGGAATATTCATTCACTCCTGGCACCTGGGCAAAGGGACGCATGTTGTCCAGGTCCAGTCCGTGGCCGAGGTTGACCGTCAGCCCCAGGGACCGGCCACAGGCGATGCCGTCCAGGATCTTGCGCAATTCCGCCTCGCGGGTGGCGGTGTCCGTCGCATCGGCATAATGGCCGGTATGCAGCTCGATGTATTGCGCGCCCACGTCCTTGGCGGCCTGGATCTGCTCGGCGGCGGCTTCAATGAACAGGCTGACGCCGATGCCCGCGGCGAAGAAGGGGGCGCAGTAGTCCTGCAGATGCGCCACCCTGCCGGCCACGGCAAGGCCGCCTTCGGTGGTCAGCTCCTCACGTTTTTCCGGCACCAGACACACCAGATGGGGCTGCACTTCCAGGGCGATGGCGCGCATTTCTTCGGTGGCGGCCATCTCGAAATTGAAGCAGCGGGCCAGCCGGGCGATGGCGCGGACGTCGGCATCCTGAATGTGGCGGCGATCCTCACGCAAATGGGCAATGATGCCGGCGGCGCCGGCGTCCTGGGCAATGCGGGCGGCCAGCACGGGGTCCGGGGTGATCCCCCGGCGTTGCTGGCGCAGGGTGGCCACGTGGTCTATGTTCACGGCCAGGGTGGGCATGCGGCGGCTCCTTGTCTGGGTTTTGGGCAGACAATAGTGAGGGGCCGGGGGGAGGATGTCAAGGAGAGATGCCGGTGGCGGCTACGGGGCAAAGGGGGTGTGGAATTCTTCCTGGTCGATGGCATCGGCATCCGGGGCGCTGAAGCGTACCAGATTGCGCAGGTGGGCGTAACTGTCCGGGTCCATGCCGGTGAAGTCCACCGCCACCAGGAGAATGGCATGTCGTTCATGCTCCAGACGCATGATCATACCCTCCAGGGTGGCCTGCACGTCCGGGCTCAGGGGAAACTCCACCTGGCACGACGCTCCCGGAACCAGGGGCTGCCCTGGTTCGGCGTCCAGTTCGCAGAGCAGGCCCTTGAGGCTCAGGTTGCGCGTGCGCATGGGCAGGCGCTCCCCCTGGTGCACCAGATATCCTGTGTGCCCGGTTTGCACGCGGGTACGGCGGCGAGTGGCGTCGGTCATGGTTGTTCTCCACGCTCCAGCCAGGGGATGTCCGGCATTTCACGGCCAGGGGTGCGCGGCCGGGTGTAGGGCATGAGTTCCATCAGGGCCCGGCTCACGTACCGTCCCCGTTCGGGTTCGGTGACGGCCTGGGTCTCTACGCCAAATTCCATCAGCAAATCAACTACTTCCCCCGCCGGGGTGACGACCCGGCCGGTGTGGTCCACCTCGGCCACGGCCTTGATGTCCGTCTCCCCATTGGAAATGGCTTTGAGCACGGCCACCCGCGTGGCGCCAGCGCCCAGGGAGGGTTCGGCGTGCTCCACACTGCCGGCGGTGTAAACCGTGCCAGACTGACCCAGGGCCGCCGCGCCCCTGGGTTGCCGGGAGTAGGGGGCGTAGGCGTACACGCGGGCGGCGGTGGCCGCCTCCACCAGCCGTGAGACCTCCCCGGGAGCGAGGTCCGGGATGAACCATTTACGATAGAGCTCCGCGTATTTACCGCTTTCCAGGACCCGGCGGAACCCCTGGTCCAGCATTTCCTTGAGGGCCCGCGTCTCCTTGCTTACGGCAAAATGCATGGGCATGACGGCCAGGGGGGCGCCCACGGGGGAGATCCCTTCCAGGGGCAGCCGGCGCATGATGTAGCTGGCGGTCTTGTCTGCCCCGGCAAAGGCATCCACCTGATTGCCTGCCAGGGCCTGCAGGGCCTCGCGCTGGGAGGCGTAACTGCGCACGATCACCCCCCCGAAGTCTTCCAGCAGGCGCAGGTAGATGGTGCCCCGCTCCACACTGACGGCCTTGCCGCGCAATTGCTCCACGGCGGCCACGCGGTTGGCGTTGCGGGTGTAGAGACGCACTTCCAGGCGGGCGGTGGGCTGGTCGGAAAAATCGTAGAGCAATTCGCGCTTGGGCGTTTTGGCCATGCCGGCAGTGGCGTGGATGGTCCCGGCGGACAGCTCCAGCTGGATCTGTTCCCACCGCATGGGCTTGAGGGACAGGCGGATGTCCCGGCCTTCCAGACAGGCCTGGAACAGCTCGATGTCAAAGCCCACGGGAGTGCCGTCGCGCTCGAAGGAAAAGGGAGGGAAGTCCTGATCAAAGCCGAAAATCACCGGCGACGGCAACGGCGGCAGGGCTGGCCGTCCCTCGCCGGCAGCGAGTTGAGCGCGGGCAGGGGTGATGGAGGTCGCCACCATGGCCAGCGCCAGGATCAGTTGCAGCATCGACGACTCCATGGCTCTGCATCCCCTGGAGTTCGAGTCCCTCAACCTGCAGTCGCTTCCCGTCCTGCCCTCCTCGGCCTCCCG
>JAIWOE010000001.1 GCA_020217165.1 Desulfovibrio sp.
TGTCCCGGCAAGGTTTCCTGGGATATTTCCTTCAGCACCCTGGGCGGCAGTTCCCCCCTGCCGCCACGCTCACCACCCTACTCCCACCTCGACAAACCCCTCGCGTCCTGCGGGGGGTTTGTCGTTTGGTCCGCGGCACGTGGCGCTGTGCTTCACAATGGCGAGCCCCGCCGGGCATCCGCCAGACGGGGCTTTTCCTACGATGATGGAAGTTCCATCACCTTCGGTGACAGGATTCTTACACTAGGCCGCCGTGCCCAGGATGGCCTTGATGTCTTCGTCCGGGGTGGAAATGGGCATGATGTTGAACTGTTCCACCAGGAAGTTCAGGACGTTGGGCGTGAGGAACGCCGGCAGGGTCGGCCCAAGGCGGATGTTCTTGATGCCCAGGGAAAGCAGGGTGAGCAGGATGGCCACGGCCTTTTGCTCGTACCAGGAAAGGACCATGGACAAGGGCAGATCGTTCACGCCGCAGTTGAAGGCGCCAGCCAGGGCCACGGCGATTTGAATGGCAGAGTAGGCGTCGTTGCACTGCCCCACGTCCAGCAGGCGGGGAATGCCGCCAATATCACCCAACTGCTTGTCAAAGAAGCGGAATTTACCGCAGGCCAGGGTCAGCACCACCGTATCCTGGGGCAGTTTTTCCACGAATTCGGTGTAGTAGTTGCGGCCGGGCTTGGCGCCATCGCAGCCGGCCACCAGGAAGAAATGCTTGATGGCGCCGGCCTTCACGGCGTCGATCACCTTGTCGGCCACGCTCAAGACGGCGTTGCGGGCAAAGCCGGTGAGCACCGCGCCCTTGTCCTGGTCGTCGGTAAAGCCGGGCATGGCCAGGGCCTTTTCGATGACGGCGGAGAAGTCGCCATTGGGCACGTGCCTGGCGCCGGGCCAACCCACCAGGCCGGTGGTGAAGATGTTGTCCATGTACGTGACAGCCGGCTTCTGAATACAGTTGGTGGTCATCAGAATGGCGCCGGGGAACGCTGCGAACTCGCGCTGCTGATTCTGCCAGGCCGTGCCGAAATGGCCGTAAAAGTGTTTGAATTCCTTGAGCTTGGGATATCCGTGGCAAGGCAGCATCTCGCCATGGGTGTAAATGTCGATACCCTTGCCTTCCGTGGCCTTGAGCAGGTTGTACAGGTCGTGCAGGTCATGCCCGGACACGAGGATGCACTTGTTTTTGCGGTGGCCCAGGGGCACGCTCACGGGAGTGGGGTGGCCATAGGCGCCGGTGTTGGCAGCGTCCAGCAATTCCATGGCCTTGAGGTTGGTCTGGCCGCACTCCATGCACATGTTCACCCAGTAGCCCAGGTCCTTGTCCGTGGTCAGGGACTCAGACAGGGCCTTTTCGATGAAGGTATACACGGCGTCGTCCTGCTGGCCCAGGATATAGGCGTGATCAGCGTAGGCAGACACGCCCTTGATGCCGTAAATACAGGTCTGCTTGAGGGATTCGATGTCCGGGTTGGGATCGCGGTGATCGGGGATGGCCTGGGCCTCGCCCTGCTTCGTCAGCTCTTCCAGGGTGGCGGCGGGCTGGAAATCGGCCGGACCTGCGGGGAAGGTCACCCCGGGAGTTTTGGCCTTGATGGCGGCCTTCAGGGCTTCACGCTTGGCCACCAGTTCCTGCAGCTGGGCCTGGAACCGTTGGGGGTCAAAATTCACGTTGGTGAGGGTGGAGAACATGGCCGCGACCATGAAGGGGCCCACCGCGGGATCCACCACGCCAGCCTCGCGGCCAGCGCGGGCCACCTGGGCCAGGCCCTTGAGGGCGTACACCGTCAGATCCTGCAGGGCGGCCACATCGGCCTTCTTGCCGCAGATGCCCATGGAGGTGCAGGCTTGGCCCTTGTTCGTCTGTTCACACTGGTAGCAAAACATGAAGTCTCCTCCTTGTGTCGCACCCGCCCGTTCCCACACAGGGACGGCCCGGCGCGGCGTGTTTGTCGTGCATGAGTCACAACTATCCCGCCTGTTGACTTCGTGCCTTGATACATATCAAAAAGCGTGGACTTTTTCTCCCCGCTAGTGTCAAAACAGAAGCATAAATTATTACATATTGGAAAGGATTGGTTCCATGGAACGCATGCGCGAGGTTGGCGGCACCGCCCTTTTTCAAGGGCTTTCTCCCAACCAGCTAGAACGCCTGGCGAACATTACCAGCTCTCGCCAGGTGGACAAAGGGCAGATCATTTTCAGTACGGGCGAGGAAGCCAAGGGCTTTTACAGCGTGGCCGCCGGCAAGGTGCGCATCTTTCGCGCCGTGCCCTCTGGCAAGGAACATGTGCTGCATGTGTTCGGCCCCGGAGAAGCATTTGGCGAGGTGGCCGTGTTCAAGGACATGCGCTTCCCGGCCACGGCCCAGGCCATGGAGAACTCCCGTCTGCTCTTCTACCCTCGCCAGGCCTTTGTGAACGCCCTCAAGGAAGACCCGGGCCTGGCCATGCAGATGCTGGCCCTGCTTTCCGAACGGCTGAAGTTTTTCGTGAAAAAAATTGAAGACCTGAGCCTCAAGGAACTGCCCAGCCGACTGGCCGGCCATTTTCTGGTGTTGGCCGACTCCCATCATAAGGATACCTTTACCCTGGACATGCCCAAGAGCCAGCTGGCCGCCTACCTGGGCGCCCTGCCGGAAACCCTCTCCCGGGCCCTGCGGGACATGCAGGATCGGGAACTGATCCTCGTGGAAGGCCGAACCATCACCTTGCAGGACCGCGACACCCTGGAGCTCCTGGCCCGGGGCGAGCTGTAAGGTAGAATATCTTCTCGAAAATTCTCGTGAAAACAGCCGTTGCCGGCGCCTTTTCACACCCGTTGCACGCCCGGGGCGCGGTCACATGCCGTGTTCGCGCATTTTGTAGCGCAAGGCCCGGTCGCTGATCTGCAACAGCCGGGCTGCCTCGGCCTTGCGGCCCTTGGTGGCGTGCAGGGCCCGGCGGATGGCGCGCAACTCCGCTTCCCGCACCGCGGCCTGCAAACTCAAACAAGCAGGAGGGACATGGGCCTCCCCGGCCTGCAGGCCTGGTTCCATATCCAGGGGCAGATCATCCGGAAGAATTTTTCCGCCTGGAGCCAGCAACACCAGCCGCTCCACCAGATTCTTGAGTTCCCGTACGTTGCCCGGCCAGTGGTAGGTCGCAAGGCGCTCCATGGTTTCCGCGGCAAAGACGAGGCCGCGTTTGTGATAGCGGTGGCAGAACCGCTCCAGGAAAAAGGTGGCCAGGGGCGGAATCTCCTCCCGCCGCATGCGCAGGGGGGGCAGCACAATGGGTATCACGTTAAGTCGATAGAATAAATCCGCCCGGAACTCGCCTTCACGCACCATGGCTGGCAGATCCCGGTTGGTGGCGGCGATGATGCGGGCCTTGAAGGGCAGGAGCTTCTCCCCCCCCAGGCGCTTGTAGCGTCGCTCCTCCAGCACGCGAAGAAAATCCACCTGATTTTGCAGCGGAATTTCCCCCACTTCATCCAGGAACAGGGAGCCATCCTCTGCCAATTCAAAGCTCCCCTTCTGCAGGCGCAAGGCGCCGGTGAAGGCGCCAGCCTCATGGCCGAAAAACTTGTCCGCAAAGAGTTCTCCTTTGAGCACCCCGCAGTTCACGGCCACATACGGCTTGGCGTGACGGCCAGATTGCCCGTGGATGAGCCGGGCAAAGAGCTCCTTGCCCGTGCCGGACTCGCCCTGGATGAGCACGGGGGCATCCGAAGCGGCCACCTGGCAGGCCACGCGATGGGTGGCCTGCATGGCCGGTGAGCAAATGATGAGATCCATGCCCTCAATGAGGGTTTCAGGCACGTCTGCCAGCAAGGGATGGGGCGGAACCGGAAAAGAAATGCCGGTCTGCGCCGCGGGGGCTGTCATGGGGCGACCCTCCAGGGGCATGTGTCGCGGGGCACAAACGCTGGCGTACGCACTGACGCCTCCAGTATTAACACAATCCGCATCGCACTGGCTGCCGGCCAGTGGGCCAGGGACGAATTTCGGCAAGGACCTGCCGCTATCCGGAATGAATTTGCCGGTTTTCCCAGGGACTGTCCAGTAAAACCCGCTCAAATCAAGGCTTCCAGTCTGGCACAATGGTTGCTTGTGATGGTTTTAACAAGCCGTGCGTGGCGCATGGCGGGTCGCGGTTCCTGCAGGTCGTCCAGCCTGCAGCCGCTGCCGGGGATGCGCGCTATTCCCAGCAGTGCCGAGCCTGGCCCACACCAACAACCCCAATGATGACTTTCGGAGGGAACGTGGCAACCATGAGTTTGCGGGACAAAAAAAAGGGAGTGCTCCTTGCGCTTCTGTTGGCGGTGTCGGTGGCATGCATGCTGGCGTTTCTGCCCCATGAAACCCTGGCCCAGGCCGAGGCCGGCGCCCAAAGCGCCACCCCATGGTGGGTGTGGCCCATTGCCCTGGTGGTGTTCAGCTTTGTGCTGGGTGTCATCGCCGTGCTGGCCGGCGTGGGCGGAGGGGTCTTGTTTGTGCCCCTGGTGAGCGGGTTCTTCCCGTTCCATTTGGACTTTGTGCGCGGCACGGGCCTCATGGTGGCCCTGGCCGGAGCCCTGGCCGCCGGGCCTGGTCTGCTGCGCCGCAATCTGGCCAGCCTGCGCTTGGCCCTGCCCGTGGCGCTCATCGCGTCCAGTTGTTCCATTATAGGTGCATTCATGGGCCTGGCCCTGCCCACCAATGTGGTGCAGCTGTGCCTGGGCGGCACCATCATGTTCATCGCCGTGCTGTTGCTGACCTCCAAAAACGTCACCAAACCCCACGTGGAAAAGCAGGACTGGCTGGGCGCGGCCCTGGGCATGTCCGGCGTATACCATGACGCCTCCACGGGGGAGAACATCGAATGGAAGACCCACCGCACCCTGCAGGGGCTGCTGCTGTTCATCGTCATCGGCATCATGGCTGGCATGTTCGGCCTGGGGGCTGGCTGGGCCAACGTGCCGGTGCTCAACCTACTCATGGGCGCACCCCTCAAGATTGCCGTGGGCACCTCCAAGTTCCTGCTTTCCATTACGGACACCTCCGCCGCCTGGGTGTATTTGAACCAGGGCTGCGTGATCCCGCTTATCACCATTCCTTCCATCATCGGGTTGATGTGCGGCTCCTTTGTGGGCGTGAACCTGCTCGCCAAGGCCAAGCCCAAATTTATTCGCTACATGGTCATCGGCGTGCTGCTGTTCGCCGGTGGCAAGGCGTTGATGAAGGGCCTGGGCATCTAACCTCGCGAGACGCAATCCAATCAGGAGACAATCACCATGGCAGAGATCAAAACGCCCCAAGAGCAGATAACCTACGCCAACATGCTGTATTACGGCAACATTGCCGGTCTGGCGCTCATGCTACTCACTTTTGTGCTCTATGTGGCTGGCATTCTGGACCCCCATGTACCCCTGGAAAAGCTCTTGCACTTGTGGTCCGGCAATGCGGCCACCTACCTACACGAGGGCAACGTCCCCCACGGCTGGGGCTGGACGAGCCTGCTGGGCACCGGGGATTTCATCAACTTCATTGGCATTGCCCTCTTGGCCGGCATGACCATCCTCGCGTATATCCCACTTGTGCCCGCCTTTCTCAAAAAGGGTGAAACGGTCATGACCTTCATCGCCCTGGCTGAAGTGCTGGTGCTCATCTTTGCCGCCTCCGGCATCGTAGGCGGCGGCGCACATTAATTGACGCGCAGCCGGCACACCCTCATCGCACCCCCAACCAAACTGGACACACCCGTGGGGCAGGACGCAATGACCACCGCACCGCATGCCACAAGCCTCCCCCCCCTGGAGAACCTGGCGCAGGCCACCTGCGCCGGGGACTTCCTGGGCGCCTTTGACGACTACCCGCATGGGGTGGTGGTGATGGATGCCTTCCGCCGCGTGCTCTACGTCAACCGTCGCATGGAAGAGCTTACCGGCCGCGCCCGGGCGCAGTGCCTGGGATTGCCCTGCGCCCAGGTGGTGCGCACCCGGCTGTGCATGCACGGCTGCACGCCGCCGCAGGCCCCGGGCAGGCTCATTAATGTGGAAACCGATCTCCTGGCTGCCGGTCGCCGGCTCCTGCCGGTACGGCTGACGGGCATGCCCCTGACCCCGGACTCCGGCGCCGGACCATTCCGCATTGAAATTGTGGAAGAAATGTCTTCCAGCGGCGACGAATGCGCCCGCTGCGCCCGGGGATTCCGCAGCCCTGGCGGCAGTGCCCGGATCCTGGGCCGGTCCGCCCAGATTGAAAAACTGCTGGAAGTGCTGCCCGCCCTGGCCCGCAGCAATGCGCCGCTGTTCTTTTGCGGCGAAACCGGCGTGGGCAAGGATGTGTTTGCCGAGGTGGCCCACGCCTTGTCTCCCAGGTCCAGGGAACCGTTCGTCCGCGTCAATGTCAGCCCCATGCCGGATACCTTGCTGGATGTGGAGCTCTTTGGCGCGGCCGAGGGGGGCCTGCCCTGGGTGGAACAGGATCTGCCCGGCGCCTTCCGCAAGGCTGGCGGCGGCACCGTATACCTGGCGGAACTGGGCGATCTGCCCCTGCCCCACCAGGCGCGTCTGCTGCACATGCTGGAGCAGGGCACGGTGACTCCCGTGGGCGGCAAGGCCCCGGTGCCTGTGCAATGCCGGTTGCTGGCCGCCACCAACGCCGATCCCGAAGCCCTTATCCGCCAGGGCCGCCTGCGGGTGGATCTGGCCACGCGGCTGGATACCTTTCGCATTGTCATTCCGCCCCTGCGGGAACGCGAGGGGGATGTGCTGTACCTGGCCCAGCGGTTCCTGGAGCACAGCGCCGCATCCCTGCGCCGCAAGATCGACGGCTTCTCCCGCGATGCGCAAACGGCGCTGACGCACTATGTTTTTCCGGGCAACATTCGGGAGTTGAAGAACATTGTGGAATACGCCGTCATGGTCTGCCAGGGCGGGCAGATTCTGACGGAACATCTGCCGCCGCATCTGGCCCTGGCCGCCACCGCGGCCCCCCCCACGGAGCACGGCCATGGCTAGCCGCCGCATGCTGATTCCCCTGACCGGACGGGACGTGGCCCCGCGTTTTGACGCCGCCCTGGCCGTGCTGCTGGCGGATCTGCCCGATCTGCCCGATCTGTCGGATTCGTCCGGCGCAGCAGTCTCCACAGAAACCATTGTCCTGCCGCGGGCTTCGGCTGACGAGCTGTGCGAGTTCATCCTCACCCACGGCGTGACCGTGGTGGTGGCCAACGGCATTCCCGAGGACCATTACCACTACCTGCGCTGGAAGCGGGTGGAGGTCATCGACGACATCATGGGCTCGGCGCAGGAGGCCGTCCGCCGGTACCTCGCCGGCACCCTCCAGGCCGGGGCCATCCTGTATCACCAGGAGACCTCCCTGTCCGACGACGACGCTCCCGCCACCGGAGGCGAGGCATGACCCGCATGGAGCACTCACCCGGCGTGCCGGCGGGTTCCCACGGCAGCACTGGCCAGGCCGCGGCCCAGCAACGGGCCGACCTGCACGATGGCGTGCCACCCACACGGTATCGCCTGCTGCGGCGCAAGATCGTGGCCCTGCTGCTGGGGGTGGCCGTGGCGCCCCTGTGCGTGCTGACGGTGATCAACTATCAGATTTATCAAACCATTGTGGCCAAGGAATTCGAGGCTCCCCTGCGGGCCCTGGTGAGCAAGACCAAGAACTCCTTTGAGCTGTTTTTTGCCGAGCGCACCTCTGCCGTCAGCTTTATCGCCTCGGCCTACCCTGTGGAAAAACTGAGTGACGACAAGGCCCTGGCAGACATCTTCGAGGTCATGCGCCAGAAGTTCAGCGGCTTTGTGGACATGGGATTCATTGACGAGCGCGGTCGCCAGGTGAGCTACGTGGGCCCCTACGATCTCAAGGGCAAGGACTACGCCGATCAGCCCTGGTTCCGGGAGGCCGCCCTGCACGGCAGCTACATCACCGACGTCTTTACCGGTCTGCGCAAGTTCCCGCACATCGCCATCGTGGTCCGCCAACTGGGCAATGATGGCAAATGGTGGACCCTGCGCGCCACCGTGGACACCCGGCAGTACGAACGGCTCATCGCCGCCATGGGCATCTCCCCGGACAGCGACGCCTTTTTGCTCAACAAGCACGGCATCCTGCAGACAGATTCCACCTACTATGGCGCCCTGTTGCAGCCCATCCCCTTCCCCATGCCGCGCACCAGCTACGAGACCCAGGTGGTGGACTTCAAGACC
This sequence comes from Desulfovibrio sp., assembly GCA_020217165.1. Taxonomy (GTDB): domain Bacteria; phylum Desulfobacterota; class Desulfovibrionia; order Desulfovibrionales; family Desulfovibrionaceae; genus Megalodesulfovibrio. The sequence goes on from JAIWOE010000001.1 coordinate 8,188, forward strand.
ACCGACGGCCAGGCCGCTCTCATGGCCTACGTCTACATCCCAGACAGCGAATACGTGCTCATGGCCATCAAACCCAAGGGCGCGGCCTTTTCCACCAAGGGGCTGTTCCGGGCGGATCTGGCCATCCTGCTGGTGGCCAGCGTGCTGCTTATCCTGCTGGTGGCCTACAAGCTCACCGGCGACCTGGTGGCCCGCCTCAAGCAGAGCGATGAACGCCGCGAGCTGGCCTTCCGCCATGTGGAGCACTCCCAGAAGCTCTCCTCCATCGGCCGGCTGGCCGCCGGGGTGGCCCACGAGATCAACAATCCCCTGGCCATCATCAACGAAAAGGCCGGGCTGATGAAAGACCTGCTGGCCCTGGAGCCGGAATTTCCCAAGAAAGACCGCTTCATCAAACAGATCGACGCCATTGCCGCCGCCGTGGCCCGCTGCCGCAACATCACCCACCGCATGCTCGGGTTTGCCCGGCAGATGGACGTGAACATTGAATCCATCCAGGTCAACGATGTGCTCAAGGAGACGGCGTCTTTCCTGGAACGGGAGAGCGCCTACCGCAACATCGAGCTGTCCCTGTCCCTGACCGAGGGCCTGCCAGCCATCGAGTCCGACCGCGGCCAATTGCAGCAGGTGTTCCTGAACATGCTCAACAATGCCTTTGCCGCCGTGAACGACGGAGGCGCCATTGCCGTGGCCACCTGGCGGCAGGATGATGATACCGTGGGCATTTCCATCAAGGACAACGGCTGCGGCATGAGCGAAGAGGTGCAACGCCACGTGTTCGAGCCGTTCTTCACCACCAAAAAGGGCACCGGCACCGGGCTTGGCCTGAGCATCAGCTACGGCATCATCAAGCGCCTGGGGGGCGACATTGCCCTGACCTCCAAGCCCAATCTCGGCACCACCTTCACCATTTTGCTTCCAGTGGCACACGGCCAGGGAGGAGTGCAATCATGACTCTCGACCGAGACAAATGGCGGATTCTGCTGGTGGACGACGAAGTGGAATTCGTCTCCACCCTGGCGGAACGCCTGAGCCTTCGCGACATTGAACCCGAGGTGGTGCACGATGGGCAGGAAGCCCTGGCCCGCATCCACGCCCGTGCACCCCATGTGGTCATCCTGGACATGTTCATGCCCGGCATGAAGGGGCTGGATGTGCTCAGAACCCTGCGGTTCAGCCACCCCCAGGTGCAGGTGATCCTGCTCACGGGCCATGGCGCCACGCGGGACGCCATGGAGGGCATGCGGCTAGGGGCCTTCGATTACATGGTCAAACCCATCAACATCGACGACCTGCTCAAAAAGATTACCGAGGCCATGGATGCCGCAGGCTTCACCGCATAGCAGCCCCGCCGGCCTTGCCTGCCGGGACCTGCGCTTGATGACCGGCGCAAGCGCCACGGCCATGCACGACATGCTCAACGTGCTGGCAGCGGTGCAGCAACACGCCGGCCTTCTGGCCGACCTGCTGCGGTTGCACAAGACGCTGGAGCCCAAGACCCGGGCCCGGTTTGACGCCATTGCCACAGCCATTCAGGATCAGGTGGCCCTGGGCAGCGCCCTGGCCGAAGCCCTGATGCGCTACGGCGCCCTGCTGGAAGCCCACGCTCCTCACGGACCCGGCGTCCCCGGCGGCCCTGGTGTCCCCTGCCTGCCCCTGCTTCGTCAGCTGTTGCAGCTGGCACGGCGCAGGGCCAGGGCCCGGCGATTGACCTTTGAAATGGATGAACGCAAAGCCCCCGAGCGCGCCGGGGTCTCTGCATGCGATCTGGCCTTCGCCTGCCAGGAAGGCCTGGAGGCCTGCCTTGCGGCCG
>JAIWOE010000002.1 GCA_020217165.1 Desulfovibrio sp.
CACCCGCCGGGGCCACGGTCCTCGTGCGGCCGTGTTGCGCCGCAGGGTCCCTGGAGGTGGAATGGTCCTGGAAGCACGCTCCGGAGGGAGGCCTGCCCTTGCACGCTGTGGACGCGGCGTTCAGGGACCGGCTGCCCGGCTTTCAGGTCTCCTGCCAGGATCAGGGCGGCCGGCACACGTGCCGCATCTTGATCCCCACCCCGGATGCCCCCTGCCCTTGCACCATGTGAATAACTCCAAGGAGAGAGAACGATGCCTGCCAAGAAAATCAAGCTGCTGCTCGTGGATGACGAAGAGAGCTTTGTGAACACCCTTGCCGAGCGGCTCCGCCTGCGGGACTTCAATCCCCAGGTGGCCCTTTCCGGCGAGGACGGCCTGGCCATGATCGAAAAAAGCGTGCCAGACGTCATGGTCCTGGACCTGCGCATGCCCGGCATCGACGGCATGGAAGTGCTGCGCCACGTGCGCAAGGCCAACCCCAAGGTGCAGGTCATCATCCTCACCGGCCACGGCACGGAAAAGGACAAGGAAGAAGCCACCCGCATCGGCTGCTTCGAATACATGAAGAAACCCGTGGACATCGACGCCCTCATCTTCTCCATCACCAACGCCTACCAGAAAAAACTGGAAGGCATGATGGTGGCCGCCGCCTTTGCCGAGGCCGGTGACTTTGACAGCGCCCATGAGTCCATGATTGACGACGGTCTCAAGGACCGCACCGGCAAATAGCCGGTACGCAGAGTTTCGCGCCGCATCGCCGTACCGTCGTCCTGGAGCCCTGTGCCGGGTCGGCCACAAGAAAGCACTCCCCAGCGTTGGGCCGGGGAGTGCTTTTTTGGCGTGTGGTGTGGAGTTGCTGGGTTACGGGGCGTGTTCTGCCCCATTAGGCTGCCCGGCCGGCGCGGCGGGCTGCCGCTTGCCCACCAGCTTGTTCACGGCCACATACAATGCCGGGATGACGAACACCCCGCAGATGGTGGCCATCAGCATGCCCGCGGCCACGCTCACCCCCAGGGCCACGCGGGAGTTGGCCCCGGCCCCTGACGCCAGCACCAGGGGCAACACCCCCAGGATGAAGGCGAAGGACGTCATGAGGATGGGCCGGAAGCGCAACCGCGCCGCATGCATGGCCGCCTCCATGACACCCTGCCCCTGCTTGTGCAGGTCCGAGGCGAATTCCACGATGAGGATGGCGTTCTTGGCCGCCAGCCCCACGAGCATGACCAGGCCGATCTGCGCGTACACGTTCAAATCCAGCCCATGCAGCCATTGGCCCATGAAGGCGCCCAGGGCTGCCAGGGGCACGGAGAGCATGACCGCAAAGGGCAGGGACCAGCTCTCGTACTGCGCCGCCAGCACCAGGAAGCAGAACAGAATGGCCAGGGCAAAGATGATGCCCGTTTGTCCGGAGGCCTTCACCTCCTGGTAGGCCGTGCCGCCCCAGTCATAGGAATAGCCCTGGGGCAGGTTGGCCGCGGCCAGCTCCTTGAGGCGGGCAATGGCCTGGCCCGTGCTCACGCCGGGGGCGGGCACGAGGTTGATTTCCGCTGTCCGGTAGAGGTTGTGCCGCTTGGTGAACTGCGGCCCCGTAAGGCTGGAGGCGTCCACCAGGGTGGAGAGGGCAATCATGTCTCCGTTTGTGCTCTTGACGTAGAAGCGGCCCATGTCCTCCGGGGTCACACGGAAATCCGGCATGGCCTGCAGCATGACGCGGTAGCTACGGCCGAACATGTTAAAGTCGTTCACATACAAACCGCCCAGATAAATCTGCAATGTCTGGAAGATCTCATTCACCGGCACGCCCAGGCCCTTGGCCTTTTCGCGGTCCACCAGGGCTTCAATCTGGGGCGTATTCACGTTGTAGGCCGTGAAGGCGGCGGCAAACATCTTTTCCTTGCGGCATTCGGCCATGAAATCCGCGGACACCTTGGCCAGGTCCTCAGGGGTGTTGCCGCTGGTATCCTGCAGCAGGAACTGAATGCCGCCCACGTTGCCCACCCCGGGGATGGGCGGTTTGATGAAGATGAAGGTATCCGCCTCGGGCAGATCCTTGAGGGACTGGCGAGCCTTGGCCACGATGGCCCCCAGTTGCAGCGCCGGCGTCTTGCGCACGCTCCAGTCCTTCAGCCGCACGATGGCACAGGCCACGTTGGGGGAGTTGATATTGGTGGTCATGGAGTAGGCGCCCAGGAGGATCACGTCCTCCACACCATCCAGGGCCAGCAGGCGGTCTTCCACCACGTCCACCACCTTCTGGGTCCGCTCCTGGGAAGCGCCCTGGGGCAGGGTGATTTCCGCAAAGAACACGCCTTCGTCTTCATCTGGCACCAGGCCCGTGGGCAGGGACATGCCCAGCAACCCGGCACCCACATAGGCCCCTGCCAGCAGTACACCAGCCAGGACCAGTTTGCGGGCAAAGAGCCCGGCAAAGGTCACGTAGCCTGTGGTGGTGCGGTCGAACACGGCGTTGAACTGCCGGAAAAACCAGGCCAGGGGGCCGCGTCCCCCGCCCTGCTTGCCTGGCTTGAGCAGCACGCCGCACAAGGCCGGAGACAGGGTCAGGGCATTGATGGCCGAGATGAGCACCGACCCCGCCAGGGTCAAGGCAAACTGCTGATACAACTGGCCGGTGAGGCCGGTCATGAATGCCAGGGGAATGAACACGGAGTTCAAGGCAAAGGTTACGCCGATGATGGCCCCGGTGATCTCCCGCATGGCCTGCCGGGTGGCTTCCTTGGGGGTCATGCCCTGCTCAATGTGGTGCATGGCTGCTTCCACCACCACGATGGCATCATCCACCACAATGCCGATGGCCAGCACCAGGCCAAAGAGGGTCAGGGTATTGATGGAGAATCCCAGGGGCCCGAACAGGGCAAAGGTGCCGATGATGGACACGGGCACGGTGATGAGGGGAATGATGGTGGCCCGCCAGCTCTGCAAAAAGATGTACACCACCAGGAACACCAGGATGACCGCCTCCACGAAGGTGTGGATCACCTCCTCAATGGACACGGTGACGAACTTGGTGGCGTCGTAGGGAATGGAGTAGGCCAGCCCGGCGGGGAAACGCGAGGAAAGCTCTTCCAGGGTAGCCGTCACCTGCCTGGCCACGTCCAGGGCGTTGGCGCTGGGAAGCTGGTAAATGATGAGCAGGGCGGAAGGTTTCTTGTTCAGATGGCCGTAGGACGTGTAGTCCTTGGCCCCCAGTTCCACGCTGGCCACATCACGGATGCGCACGGTGGTGCCATCGGGCCGGGCCACGAGGATGATGTCCTGAAACTCCTCGGGCGTGACCAGCCGCCCCTTGACGCGGATGGGCAGCTGGAACTGCGTGCCCGGGGGGGCGGGGGGCATGCCCAGTTGGCCCGCGGGCGCCTGGACATTCTGCTCCTGAATGGCGTTGTACACCTCGGCGGCGGACAGGCCCAGGCGCTTAAGCTTGTCGGGATCCACCCAGATGCGCATGCCATAGTCCCCGGCGCCCACCAGGTTGATGGCGCCCACGCCGGGAATGCGGGCCAGGGTATCTTGAACGTTGATGGAAACGTAGTTGGAGAGGAACAGGTCGTCCAGGGAGCCGTCCGGCGAATAGACGCTCACCACCATGACCATGTCCGGCGATTTTTTCTGGATGGTCAGGCCTTCCTTGATGACGTCCGCCGGGAGCATGGAATTGGCCAGGCTCACGCGGTTCTGCACGTCCACGTTGGCCAGGTCCAGATCGCGGCCGATTTCAAAGGTGGTGGTCAGGGTCATGCTGCCATCATTGGAGCTGATGGAGTCCATGTACAGCATGGCTTCCGCGCCGTTGACCTTCTGTTCAATGGGCGTGGCCACGGTTTCTTCCACCACCGTGGCCGTGGCGCCGGGGTAGGAGGCGGTGACGCTCACCGTGGGCGGGGCGATTTGCGGAAACTGGGCCACGGGCAGGCGGAAGATGGACAGCACGCCCACCAACACCATGATGATGGCAATGACCCCGGCCAGTACCGGCCTGTCAATGAACAGATTTCCCTTGCTGCCTTCAGACATGCGGGCTCCCCCTCACAAACCCCTCGTGCGTCCAGGCGCGTGGCGCGTGGGTGCGGAGGGGCTGGTGTTTCATCCTTGATCGGCGTGTTGATCCGGTGCGCGGCCCTGAGGACTCACCGCAGCGGGGGCGTCTGCCGTATTGCGTTGGCGTGAACCGTTGTGTGGCACGCAGCGCTAGCTGCCCGACGCCGGCTTGGTAACAACTTGCATGCCGGGCCGGAGCTTCTGCGCGCCATCCACCACCACCGTCTCCCCGGCAGTCAGCCCGTCGCTGATGACGATTTTGGCGCCCACGCGGTCCCCGGTCTTGATTTTGCGTTCTTCCACCTTGCCAGCCGCATCGACCACATACACAAAGTTCATGCCCTGCAGCACCTGGACTGCTTTTTGAGGAATGGTGACAGCACCTTGCAGAGTGTCTGCCTCCACGCGAATGCGGGCGAACTGGCCGTCGCGCAGGAGCATGTCCGGATTGGGGAACGCGGCGCGGATGGTCAGGGCGCCGGTGGCTGCGTCCACGGTGCTGCCCACCATGTTCAGGGTGCCGCCGTGTTCGTACAGGCTGCCGTCGGCCAGGGTCAGCTGAAAGACAGGGGGCGTCTTCTGCCGGCCCTGCTGTTTCTCTTGCTCCACGCTGCGCCGCGCCACATGGATGTAGTCCTTTTCATCGATCTGAAAGACCACATAGATGGGATCGATGGTGGTGATGGTGGCCAGCAGGGTGCTTTCGCTACGGCCCACCAGCCCGCCAGCCTTGACCTGGGCCGTGCCGATGCGCCCAGAAACCGGCGCATACAGCTTGGTGTACGAAAGATTGAGCTGGGCCTGGGCCAACTGGGCCTCGGCGGCTTCCACCGCGGCCTGGTTGCGGGCGATTTCCGCATCCTGGTTCACTTCCGCCTGGGTCAGGAGGGCCTTGTTGGCCTCCACCACAGCAGCGGCCTCGCGCTCCGAGGTCACAGCCTGATCGTACTCCTGCTTGCTCACGAAATCGTTGACCACCAGGGCCTTGTACCGCTTGGCATCCTGCTGAGCGTTCATCCAGGTGGCCACGCTTTTGGCCAAGTCCGCCCGAGCCTTGAGCACTTCCACGCCGCGCTTGGCCGCTTCCAGGTCGGTTTTGGCCTTGTTGAGGGCAGCCTGGGCGTTGCGCACGGATTCGTCAAACTGGGAGGGATCTATGGTGAAGAGCAGATCCCCTTTCTTCACGATGCTGCCTTCGGCAAAGTCGATGGTGGCCAGAAACCCTTCCACCCGGGCGCGAATTTCCACGCTTTCCGCCGCTTCGATGCGCGAGGGATACTCACGAAAAAGCGGCACTGTTTCCGATGCCGCCTGAACCACCCCCACTTCCACTGCAGCTGGCGCCGCAGGGGTACCGCCCTGCGCATGCGCCACTCGCATGGCAAGCGGCGCCATCAACGAAAGGCACTGGACAAACACCCCCAGCAGCAATATGCCCAAGGCACGACCATACCCACCCCCATCACGCATCACCCTTGCGTTTCCCATGCCATGAGAGTTCACACGCTGCATTATATTCCCCTGCAAGTACTGAATCCAGATGAAACACCCCAAAGTGTCGCCGCCACTTTTCCCTGTCACTCCAATAGCATGATTGCCCTCCCAGGGAAACAGTTTTTCTTGACGGCCTGGCGGTTTTTACTCCCTGCCACCCTGCTGTTGCTGGCCTGGTCCGTCCTCCAGGCCAGGGCGGAGCAGGTAGTTCACCGCGACCCCCTGTGGCGGCACGTCCTGTACCTGAATTCCTATCAAAACGGCTACAGCTGGTCCGACTCCATCCTGGAGGGCGCGCGGGAGGCATTTCAGAACGCCACCTACCGCGTGGACCTGCAGGTGGAATACCTGGACGCCAAAAAATACTCCCTAGAAACCACACAGGACATCTATACGGAACTCTTCAAGAAAAAATTCGAAGGGCAGACCTTCCACGCCATCATGGTCTCGGACAACAATGCCTATGACTACATCCTGAGCCATGGAGACGAGCTGTTTCCCGGCGTGCCCGTGGTTTTTTCCGGCATCAACGACTTCCAACCTGAGGACCTCTTCGGCAAACCCAATGTCACCGGGGTGCTGGAGTACGTCCCGGCCCGGGAAACCCTGGAAGTGGCGCGCAAGCTCCATCCATATCGGCCCACCGTTCATGTGCTGGGGGACACGTCCCTCACCAACCGGGCCATCACGGCCCAGGTGCGGGAGGCGGCCTCGCACTTTTCCCACATCATGCGCTTTACCTATCACGAAATCACCTCCTTTGCTGATCTGAACAACGTCCTCAAGCAGCTTGACGATCAGTGCCTCATCTTCTTCATCCCCTTTTACATTGCAGAGGGTGGGCACAGCCACACGGTGGAGAATGTACTGGAATACATCTACAACAACACCACCGCCCCCATTTACACCAGCTGGCTCTTCTTCCTTGGCCACGGTGCATTGGGAGGACGCCTGCTTGACGGCAAACAGCAGGGACACGCCGCCGCGGAAATGGTGGTGCGTATTTTCAATGGGGAAAATCCCTGGGATATCCCCGTCCTTCCCGGCACGCCCAACGAGTTTATCTTTGACTATAATGTCATGAAAAAACTCCATATTCGTGAGAACATGCTCCCCAAGGGCAGCCTGCTTATCAACGAGCCGCCGCCTTTTTATGAGCTGGACAAGCAGGTGTTCTGGACCCTCATGGGCAGCATGGTCGCCATGGGCACGGTGCTGGTGCTGCTGGCCCGCACCATTGTGCAGCGCCGCAGGGTGGAGCAGCAGGTGGTGGACCAACTCTCCTTCATGCGCCTGCTCATGGACAACATCCCCCAGCTCGTTTACTGGAAAGACAAAGAGTGTCGGTATCTTGGGGCAAACAGATCCTTTGTGGAATTCTTTCATCTGGGTGACCCGGACTCTGTGGTGGGCCTGACCAACCGCGACCTCATGTCCAGCGACCATTACGCTGTGCGCGGCGAGGCCGAGGACCGGGAGGTCATGGCGTCCAATCAGGCCAAGCACAAGATGATTTGGAATGTAGACCGCCGCGATGACGTCCCCGTGACCCTGGAGGTGAGCAAGGTCCCCCTGCATGACAAAAGCGGCGCCGTGGTGGGCGTGCTCTCCTCCGCCGAGGACATCACCCGCCGCGTGAGCCTGGAACGCCAGCTGCTGCAATCGCAGAAAATGGAGGCCATCGGGGCCTTCGCAAGCGGCATTGCCCACGATTTCAACAACCTGCTGACGACCATCACCAACTCCATCGAGCTGGCCATGCTGGATATCCCTCCTGACGCCGAGGCCGCTGACGATTCTGCCCGGGCCCTGAAGGCCGCCCGTCAGGGCCGTGATCTGGTGCGCCAGCTGCTCACGTACACCCGCCCCACCCGCGAAGGCCTGGAGCCCACCGACGTGGCCCGGGTGGTGCGCGACGCCGTGAGTCTGGTCCGCGCCAGTCTGCCGGCGGCCATCCGCCTGGAGGAGGACCTGCCCGACGAGCTGCCCCTGTGTCTGGTGAACCCGGCCCAGATCCGCCAGATTGTCATGAATCTGTGTTCCAACGCCTACCAGGCCATGCGCCAGTCCGGCGGCACCATCGCCGTCAGCCTGGATTTGGTGGACATTTCCGACGACCGCGCCGACGTGCTGCGTCTGACGCAGGGTCCCTATCTGCGCCTGGCCGTGCAAGACACAGGGCCGGGCATCTCCCCGGACATCATGAACAAAATTTTTGATCCCTTCTTCACCACCAAGGACAAGGGCGAAGGCACCGGCCTGGGCCTGGCCGTGGTGCAAGGCATTGTGGCGGCCCACAAAGGCACGGTCACCCTCAGCAGCACTCCCCATGTGCGCACGGTGTTCGATATTTTCCTGCCATTCCTGGAAGAAGACGCGGTGCTGGGCCCGGTGGAGGAACTGCGGGCCGTGCCAGGCACGCAGTCCATCCTGTTCCTGGAAGACAACCAGGACCAGCTGCGCACCATCCCCCGGGCCCTCACGCGCCTAGGGTATACAGTGCAGGCCTTCCCGGCGGCGGCCGAGGCCCTGGAAGCCCTGGCCGGCACCGTGGGGGGACGCATGGGCTACGACGTGGTGGTGACGGACTACGACATGCCGGACATTAACGGCGCCGAATTCGCCCGCGCCCTGGAGCAGCTGTTCCCGGACATCCCGGTGATCATGGTCTCCGGCCGCGGCACGGCCCTGGAGGCCGCGCGCACCGTGGCGGCCATCAAGCACGTGCTGCTCAAGCCCTACAACGTGGCGGACCTGACGCGGGTCATCCAGGAGGTGGTGGGGAAATGTCCCGCCGCCAGTGCATGAGGCCTCACTTGCTCGTCATCACCCACACCCCGGTCCAGCCCTCCTCCGGCGGGGAGGATGGGGGGATGGCGAACAGCTCGCGGCATTTTTCGGCGTAGGCGGCTGCGGCAGGATCCTGGCCGGCAATGGCCTCGAAGAAACGGCTGGCCGCCGACAGCTCGCCGGCGTAGAAGGCGTCCAGGCCCTGGCGGAACTGCCCCAAGGCCTCGGCCCGGGCTGGAAGTTGCGCCCGGTCCAGCAGCTCATATACCACCACCGGCCGGGCCTTGCCCTTCACCTGCACGCGGCCCAGCTCGCGAAAATGCGCGAGGGCTTCCAGGGCTGGCTCGCAGGCCTCCTTGGACGCCGCCGAACACATGGTGTACGTGCCAAACTGTTTGTTCAATGATTCCAGACGCGCCGCTAGGTTCACCGCATCCGAGATCATGGTGTAATCAAACCGCGTGCTGGAACCCAGGTTGCCCACGATGGCCTCCCCCGTGTTGACCCCGATGCGCATGCGTGGCGCGGTCCCCAGCCGGGCCTGGTAGTCCGGACGCAGGGCCTCCAGGCGCTGCTGACAGCGCAGGGCGGCCCGCAGGGCGCGGGTGGCATGGTCCGGCTGGTCCAGGGGGGCGTTCCAGAAGGCGATGATGGCATCGCCCTCGTATTTGTCCACGGTGCCGCCTTCATCCAGGATGATGTCCGTCATGGCCGAGAGGTAGTCGTTCAAAAAGCGCGTGACCGTCTCGGCGTCCAGGTTTTCGGACAGGGTGGTGAAGCCTTCCAGGTCCGAAAAAAAGATGGAGAGCATGCGCCGCTCCCCGCCCAGGCGCAACTTTTCCGGGTGCTGGATCAGTTCCTCAATGACGGCCGGGTGCAGATACTGCTGGAAGGCGTTCTTGATGAAGCGTTTTTGCTGGCCCTCCAAGGCATAGTTCATCAGCGCGCTCAGGGTGAAGGCCCCCAGCGCCCCGGCCACGGGGCCCACCATGGGCAGCCACACCCCTGCCTGGTAGGCCGCAAAGCAGCCCAGCACCGGCAGTGGCACCACCACCGCCAGGGCCGCGGCCTGACTCCAGGCCGAGATCAGCAGGTTGCCCGCCAGGCCCGCCAGCAGGCAGCACCCCAACACCGTGGCCCAGGCCAGCAGGGGGTCGGCCTTGCGCAGGGCGTCTCCGGAAAGAAGGTTGTCCAGCAGGGTGGCCCAGAACTCCACCCCCGGATACGCCCCGCCCACGGGGGCGGTCCGCAGATCCATGAGCCCGGGAGCGGAGAATCCAAAGAAGACGTGCCGATTGCGGAAGGCCTCTCCCTGGAGGAGCAGCGGCGGCAGACCAGGGGGCGCCGTGGTGGGGTCCATGGCCTGGAGCACCTGAGCGGCGCTGAAGGCCGTGTGCGTACCAGCTGGCCCCCGGAATCGCAGCAGGGCTTGGGCGGACTCGTCAATGGGGATGCGGACCCCATCCACCTCAAAATATTTTTCCTTGAAATTCAAACTGATCCAGCGTTTCTCCACCCCCACCAGCAGGGGCGCCAGGCCAAGGGAGGGCACCACGTGCCCATCAAAGAGGGAGATGAGGGGCACCCAGCGCACCACCCCATCCTCGCCGCCCCTGGCCTGCACGGTGCCAAGCATGGCCAGGGCGTTGCCCAGTTCGGG
>JAIWOE010000003.1 GCA_020217165.1 Desulfovibrio sp.
AAACGGAAACGCCGCGCGGGGATACGTCAACAGGCGGGCCAGGTCTGGGGGCATGGTCTCCAGCCCCTGAATGGCCAGCTGCGGCCGGCGCAGGCCATCTGGCCAGGCGGTGGCGTCGCCATTGTCGCGGCCCAGGAACAGGGCGCCGATCATGGTTTCCGCATCCCTGGCCGCCTGGACCAGCAGGGCGTCGTCTTCGGGGCGGTCCCGGGCCTGGCTCTCGGTAAACAGCACGTCAAAGGCCACGGAACGGGCGCCCTGGCCGTGCAGCCAGGTCACGATGGCGGCATAGAACTCCCGTGGCCAGGGCCAGGCCACGCCATACACGGTCTCAGCCCAGGCCAGGCTGGCCTGATCCAGGAGCACCAGGCGGATCTGGTCCGTGGCCGGCCCCGGAGCGGCCAACACGCGCACGCGCCAATCCCAGGTCAGCTCTTCCCAGGCGTTGTAGAACCACTGCTGCTGCAGCAGGGCCACCAGCGCCACCCCGCCCAGGGCGGCCAGCACGCTGCGCCGCCACCGCGAGGCCAGGAACCGGACGCTGTTCATGCGCGGATCACGGCGTCGCGCTGCCGCCGGGCGTTGTGCCGAGCACCCCGGCCAGGGCAGCCTGGAAGCGCTGCTGCCGGGCCGGCAGGGACTGCACCGGCTGATAGTCAAAGGCGATTTTCTGTTTGATGAGCTTGTAGCGTTCCGCCGGTGAGGGGTGGGTGCGCGAAAAATCCGTGCGGGCCGGATCCAGCCGGTCCTCCATGGCCAGGAGCATGTCCACCATGCCCGAGGGCGGATACCCCACGCGGCGCAGGATCTCCATGGCCGCCAGATCCGCCTCGGCCTCGGCCTGGCGGGAATAGCCCGCCACCACCAGGGTGTTGAACACGTCGGTGATGGAGCCCTCGAAATTGCTGACCAGCCGGGCCAGCTCCTCACCGGCCTGTTGCTTGAGCCCCTGCATGGCCAGGCCGGTAAGGGCGTTCTGGATGCGGGCCTGCTTGATGGCCTGCAGGCCATGGCGTTTTTCGATGTGCCCGATCTCATGGGCCAACACCGCGGCCAGGGCTTCCTCATGAGGGCAGCAGCGGATGAGGCCCTTGGTGATGAAGATGAAGCCCCCCGGCGCGGCCAGGGCGTTGATGTCATCGGAATCCAGAATCAGAAACCGGTAGCCGGCAAAGGTTTCGGGCATGGCAGAGGCCGCCGCCAGGGATCTGCCCAGCAGGTTGATGTACTCATTGGCGGCATGGTCGGGATAGGGCCGGTAGTTTCCCAGGATGAGGGCGCCCACGGAGCGCCCCAGCCAGTATTCCTGCTCCGGAGAGAGGGTTTTGTAGTTGGCCATCACCTCCCGGGTGGCGTTGAGCCCGGGCAGGGCCGGGGCACCTGGGATGGAGCCCGGGGCAGAGAGGCCCATGTCCCCGGCAAGACCCTGCTCTTTTTGGATTTGATGCAGCATCTGATCCATGCTGGGCAGCTGGGCCAGGGCCGTGACGGCCGTCATGGCCACCGCGCACACCACCAGCGCACATGTTTTCCATCGGCGCATCAGCCGTCCCTCCCGGGCAGGGAAAGGCCGCCCTCGGTCACAAAGGCCTGCAACTGCTGGGGTGCCACGGCAATGGCCTCCATGCGATCCAGCCAGGAATAATCAAGATTGCCGCGCTGTTCGCGGAACTTGTCTTCCACACTTTTGGAAAATCCCTTGCCGGCCAGGGCCAGCTCGCCCGTGCTGGCGCCGCTGGCCTGTTGCTGAACCCGCGCCAGCAGGGCGCTTTCGGGCACGGCGATGGCCGTGTGGTGCATCCACCCTTCGCCGGTGGCACAAGTGACACGACGCCAATCGCCCTGCGATTCCAGCACCGTCAGGGCCTGACCGTAGGGCGCTTCGGCCAGCACCGGGCTCAGAAAACTAGGCCGTTCGCGCAGTTGGCCCACCTTCACCTGCACGGCCATCTCCGCAGCGGCCCAAGCCACTACAGCCGTGGCGAGCATGGCAGCCAGTAACATCAGGGCACCATTGAGACGTTTCATCGCGCAGCTCCTTGCATGCATCTGCCTATACACCAGCCGGCGCCCTGTGAACAGTGCCCGCGGACATCATGAACGATTGGCAATGAACCCCGCAGACTCTTTGGGTTTCGCTTTACCGCGGAGTGTGGCATACTGGCGCAAACACGAGGCGGAATCGTGTACCCTGTGCGCCCTGCGCTCTTGTGTGCCCTGCCGACCCTCCCGGGCTTGCGCCTCGGCGGCCCGGCCCCTCAACTCCCTGCGAGCCAGAGACAACGGACGGCTGACATGACCCCTTCCTCCTTTTCGCGCATAACGCTGACGGCGCTGCTGGGCCTGTTGGGCCTGTTAGCCTGCCTGGCCGGCGGCTGCAGCGACACCGCCACCCCCCTGGAATCCATCTCCATCCTTGCCTGCCCAGAAGTCCAGCGCGTCGAGCCCGCCATCCTCCAGGCCGCCCGGGCCCGCAAGCTGGATGTGCAACTGCGGTACAAGCCCCCCGTGGACATCATGCAGGACCTGCAGACCTCCACGTTCCCTTGCGATGCCGTGCTCACGGGCAACTTGCCCTGGCTGACCCTGGGGGATCCCGCCCACCATGTGCGGGAGGAAGCCTCCATCATGCACTCTCCCGTGGCCCTGGGGGTGCGCCGCGATCTGGCGGCGTCCCTGGGCTGGCAGGACCGCGAGGTGCCCATGGCCGAAATCTGGGCCGCCGTGCGCGATGGCAGGCTCACCATGGCCATGGCCTCGGCCACGCAATCCAGCTCCGGCGCGGCGGCATACATGGGCATGCTGTTTGCCCTGGCCGGCAAACCGGAAATGCTGGAGCCGCGGCACCTGCAGGATGCCGCCCTGCAGGATCGCCTGCGTCGACTGCTGCACGGCGTCTGCCGCACCGCTGGCGGCTCCCAGCTGTTGACCGACGTGTTCTTTGGCAGCCCGACCCCCCTTGCGGCCATCCTCAACGAGGAAAGCCAACTCCTGGCCATCAACCAGGCCCTCACGACCCGGGGAGAGGAGCCGCTGCACCTCGTCTACCCGGCGGACGGCCTGGCCGTGGCGGATTTCACCCTGGGTTTCGTGGAACGGCCGGACAACAAGCACAAGCTGGAACGATTCATCGAACTGCGCAACCACCTGCTGGAGCCGGATGCCCAGCAGGCCTTCGCCGCCCTGGGCTTCCGCACGGCCCTCCAGGGCATGAACCCGAAATTGGCGGACGCCAGCCTGTTCCGCCCGGAGTGGGGCGTGGATCTCGCCCGTCCCCTCACCCTGATCCGCTGGCCCGCGCCCGAGAGCCTGCGGGAGGCCCTGGACCTGTATCAGACAAGCCTGCGCCGGCCCTCGGCCACCGTGTACCTGCTGGACGCCCGGCCCCAATCCCTGCGGCAACGCCAGGAGGCCCTGGCCGCCCTGCTGGAGCCCTCCCGCGTCGCCCGGGCCATGCTGCAGCCCACCCCCCAGGACGTGGTCATGGTCCTGCCCTTCGGCCAGGCCCCGGACGACGCCAGGCAGCCTGAATCCCCTTGGGTTGTGCATGGGAACGCCCCGGAAGCATTGGAGGCCCTGCAACGACGCATCGACGCCCTGCCGGCCGACGCCTCTCCAGCCCAGGTCCAGGGCCAGGCCCCGGCCCTGGACCTTGACCAGGCCCTGGCGCAGGCACGGGACTGGCTGCAAACGTCCTCCGGCCAGGGGCTTGCGTCCATAATTCTGCTGGCCGATGCGGACCTGGTTCCAGGGGACATCTCCCCCGCCATCTCTCCCGCCATCTCCCCGGGCACCTCCCTGCCCCCGGTGTCTGTGGTGCTCACCGGAACGCGGGAAGCCAGCGCCGACGCCTTCGAGCCCCTGGCCACCGCCACCGGCGGCCGCGTCTTCGACGGCCGCATCCTGGGCCCGGCCGCGGCCCTGCGCCTGGCCAAAGGAGGCAACTGACCGCCCGGCAGGGAACAGGCATCGGGCGGCTACTGCGTCGCCAGTAGCAGGCCGGCCTGGGCCAGACCCACCAGCACCCCCAGCACGCCGCCGCTGACTTCGATGAACTTGAATTCCTTCTTCATGAGCGTCACCAGCACCCCTTCCAGCTGCTCCATGGAAAAGGCCTCGATCTTGGCCCGCACCGTCTCCTTCACGCTCAGGCTCTCTTCCAGTTCCTGGGCCAGGGCATTGATGAGCCGGGGCGTGAGCCGCTCGAACTGCTCGGCCAGCAGCTCTTTGATCTTGGGCGCCAGATTCTCGTTGAGGAACATGGCCAGCATGGGGATGCGCGTGGGCAACACGTCCTTAATCAGGGAGTCCAGGTATTCGTCCATGAGGGCGTGCAACCGGGCCTGGAAGGCTGGCTCCTGCAGGTAGGCCTGCACATCCTTGTGGGAAAACAGCTGCGTCTCCACCAGGTGCGCCAGGCGCTCGGCCAGGGCCTGATGCCGCTTGGGAAACACGCCCTGGATGGTGAACCCCAGCACGCGCACGGGCTGGCGCGGCCGGAACAGCATCTTCACCGCAAGCCAATTGGTGCCCCAGCCGATGGCCCCGCACAACAGCGGGGAAGCATATATCGCGAGATCGTTCATGCCACTTCTGGACCTTTGCCGGCAAAGACCGTACAGTTTGGACGCTTCGGAACCAAGGAGCGTCACATGAAATACATTCTCTTCGAGGACTTCCAGGGCCGCCCCCTGCCCATCATTTTTCCGGACCGCATCGACCACCTGGAGATGCGCGAGCAGATGCCCTATGCCACGGTGCTTTCGGCCGGCTATGTGGATGTGGAGGGCGAGGCCCTGTTCCGCTGCCACGGCAAGGCCGTGGAGCTGGGCGTCAGCGCGCGCGCCGGGGATGCGGCCATCCTGCTGCGGTCCTTCACCGCGGAAAACGGCACCTCCTCCGGCGACGGAGGCGACTGCCGATGATTGACGACGCCGCCCTGGCCGGCCTCAAGGCGCAACTGGACGCCGCGCATCGCTGGCCCTGCATGTTTATGTTCAAATTCATCGTCCCGCAAGAGCAGGCCCCCAGGCTGCTGGCCCTGCTGGCGCCCGAGCGGCACAGCGCCCGCGCCTCCCGCGGGGGCAAATATCTGGCCCTGACCATGGAACTGGAGATGCGGTGCAGCGAGGAAGTCTGCATGCTGTACCAGAAGGCCTCCCAGGTGGAAGGGGTCATCGCCCTGTAGCTCGTGGCAGGGCGTTGCAGAACGGCCCGCCGCATGGATCCATGCAGCATCACCCCGCGCATGTTCCCTCCTCGCCCCTGCTTGTGGTGGCGGGCACCCATTCCGGCTGCGGCAAGACCTCCGTCACCCTGGGGCTGCTGCGAGCCCTGACCCGGCGCGGCCTCGTGGTGCAGCCCTTCAAGGCCGGGCCGGACTTCATTGATCCTGCCCTGCACGCCCTGGCTGCGGGCCGGCCGTCCTGGAACCTGGACAGCTGGATGTGCCCCCCCCACGCCCTGTTTCATACCCAGTCCATGGCCTCCGAACACGCCCCTGCGCCAGACCTGCGCCTGCTGGAGGGGGTGATGGGCCTGCACGACGGCGCCTCCCCCCGCAGCGCCCGCGGCAGCACCGCGGAACTGGCCCGCCTGCTGGACGGACGCGTGCTGCTGGTGGCCGATGTCCATGCCATGGCCCGTTCCGCCGCAGCCCTGGTCCAGGGCTATGTGCAATTTGAACCGGGCCTCGACGTGGCCGGCGTGGTGCTGAACCGGGTGGGATCGGCCAGACACCGGTCCCTGCTGGCGGAAGTCTTCGCGGCGCACAGTCCGGGCCTGCCCGTGGCGGGCATGCTCGGCCGCAATACGGCCATCGAGCTGCCATCCCGGCACCTGGGCCTGCACCTGGACGCCGAAGCCGACGCCTTTGCCGTCACCCTGGACCGCCTGGCCGACTGGGTGGAAGAGGGCCTGGATCTGGACGCCCTGCTGGCCCGCCTCGCCTGCCCGGCCCGCCATCAGCTCCCCGCGTCACCGGCCAGCCTCCCGGCCTCGATCCCGGCTCCCAGCGTCCGCCTGGCCGTGGCCCGGGATGCGGCCTTCTGTTTTGTCTATGCGGAAAATCTCCGTCGGCTGGAGCGGGCCGGCGCGGAACTGGCCTTCTTCTCCCCCCTGCAGGAGGCGCGCCTGCCCGAGGGGATCC
This sequence comes from Desulfovibrio sp., assembly GCA_020217165.1. Classification (GTDB taxonomy): domain Bacteria; phylum Desulfobacterota; class Desulfovibrionia; order Desulfovibrionales; family Desulfovibrionaceae; genus Megalodesulfovibrio. The sequence continues at coordinate 6,149 of JAIWOE010000003.1, forward strand.
ACGGCCTGTACCTCCCCGGCGGCTATCCCGAACTGCACGCCCCGGCCCTGGCCGCCAACACGGCCATGCGGACGGCGGTGCAGGCCTTTGCCCGCAGCGGCCGGCCGGTATACGCCGAATGCGGCGGGTTCATGTACCTGCTGGAACGGTTGGAGACGACGGCCGGCAGCTTTCCCATGGCTGGCGTTTTTCCCGGCATGGCCCGCATGGGGGAACGCTTCGCGGCCCTGGGCTACCGGGAGGTGACCACCACCGCGGCCACTCCCCTGGGACCGGCCGGCACCCGCTGCCGGGGGCACGAGTTTCATTATTCCTTTCTGGTGGACTCCCAGCCACTGGACGCCGCCGCCGGACAAGTCTATCATGTGACGGATCGAAGCGGCACCCCAGTGCCCCCCGCACCATCCGGCGCCTGCGGCGGATGGCAGCGCGGCAACGTCCTTGGCAGCTATATCCACATTCACTTCGGCAGCAACCCCCGGCTCGCCCCCGCCCTGGTGGCGGCCTGCGCCCGTGCCTGAACAGCGGTGCCCCTTTTCATGAATATCCTGCCCATTGCAGACCCCGCAGCCATCGAGGCCGCCTCCATGGCCATCATCGACCAGGAAGCCGGCGACCACCCCTGGACCGGGCCGGCCTGGACCGTGGTGCGCCGGCTCATCCACACCTCTGCGGATTTCGACATGCTCCACCTCGTGCGCATGCACTCCCAGGCCATTGAGGCCGGGGTGGCCCTCCTGCGCCAGGGAGCGCCCATTATCACCGATACCCAGATGTGCCGCGCCGGCGTGCCAGCCCGGCGCCTGAGCCGCTTTGGCAACACGGTGCACTGTCTCATGGACGACGCCGACGTGGCCGAACTGGTCCGCCAGACCGGCGGCACCCGCGCCCGGGCCGCCGTGACCGTGGCCTGCCGGCGCTTCCATGGCCTGACCGGCGCCGTGATGGCCGTGGGCAACGCCCCCACCGCCTTGCTGGCCCTGCAGGAGGCCATGGACCGGGGCGAGGCCGCCCCCGGCCTGGTGGTGGCCATGCCCGTGGGCTTTGTGAACGCCGCGGAATCCAAGGCCCTGGTGATGGCCCGCAACACCGCGCCCTGGATTGCCATTGCCGGCCGCAAGGGCGGCTCGGCCCTGGCGGCGGCCACGGTGAACGCCCTGCTGGAACTTGCCTTCGCCGAGTCGTGCTAGCCATGCGCACCCTGTTGCGGCTGGTGCCGCGCCTGGACCCCATCATGGCCCGCCATGCCCTGCGCACGGCGCTGGCCAGCGTTCTCACCCTGGTGCTGGTGGATGTATTTTCCCTGCCCCAGGGGTACTGGGCAGTCATTTCGGCCATCATCGTCATGCAGGCCAACCTGGGGCGTTCCCTCATGTCCGGCCTGTCCCGGGTGCAGGGGACCTTCATCGGGGCCCTGCTGGGCGCGTTGACCCTGTCCGTGATGGGCACGGGCACCGTCTCCCTGGGCCTAGGGGTCTTCCTGACCATCTTCGTCTGCGCCTATTTCATGGGCCTGCACGAGAGCTTCCGTCTGGCCGCGGTCACGGCGTCCATCGTCATCCTGCTGGGCCGGGGCACGGAGCATCCTTTTTTGCTGGGACTGGACCGCTTTCTGGAAATCTCCCTGGGCGTGGCCGTGGCCATGGCCGTCTCCATGTTCGTGCTGCCCTTCCATGCCCGCACCTCCCTGCGGCTGGGCATCCGGGCCGCCCTGGAGGCTTCGGCCCAGTTCGTCACCGTACTGCTGGGACATTGCCTGGAAAACCGCTATGATGAGCCGGCCATCGTGGCCCTGAAAAATTCCTGCATCCGCCATGTGATGCAGCTTCGGCCAGCCCTGGCCGACGCCGCCCGCGAGCCCGGCGGCCTGGGCGAAGGCGGGCAGGTGCTCGGCATCCTGACGGCTTCCCTGGACCGATTGATGGAAGATTTTCAGGCCATGGATCACGCCGCCCGGGAGCTGGCCGAAGAGGCCCTGCATCTGGAGCTGCGGCCGGACCTGGCCGCCCTGGCCCGGGCCATGCACGCCGGCCTCACCGCCGCGGCCGGCTGCCTGGGCGAGCACGGCGTCAGACGCGCGGACATGCGGCAGCTCATGGAGGCCCTGGAAAACACGCTGCATTCCGTGGACCGAGGCATGGAAGGCATCCGCGCCCGGCAGATCGCCCGGCGGCATCCCCTTTCTGAAGTCACCCACTTCTTCTCCCTGGTTTTCAGCATGCGTGAGGCTGCCCTGGAGTTGATGGAGATGCTAGCCGCCCTGCATGAGGTCAAACGATGACCGCTCCCCCCGACCCCGCATCGGCAGGCACCCGCGAGGGCCTGACCACCGGCTCCTGCGCCGCCGCCGCCGCCAAGGCCGCCGCCCTGGCCCTGTGCCTGAAGGAGACGCCGGCCGAGGTGACCGTTTCCCCTCCCCCCACACCCCATGCCCATCCCGGCCCCCTGACCATCCCCGTGGCGAGCATCCGGCGTGAGGGCCAGGCCGTACGGGCCGAAGTCATCAAGGACGCCGGCGACGATCCCGACGTCACCCACGGATGCGCCATCCAGGCCCTGGCATGGAGGGATCCCACCCTGCTCCCGGGGCAGGTGCACATCGACGGCGGCGAGGGCGTGGGCCGTGTCACCCTGCCGGGCCTGCCCGTTCCCGTGGGTCAGGCGGCCATCAATCCCGCACCCCTGGCGCAAATCCACGCCGCCGTGCGGGAGGTGCTGGCCCGCCTGGAGCCCGCCTGCCCCACCATGCCGGTCCCGGCCTTGCGCATCCGCATCGAGGTACCCCAGGGCCGCGCCCTGGCCGAGGGCACCCTCAACCCGCGTCTGGGCGTGGTGGGCGGCATTTCCATCCTGGGCACCCGCGGCACGGTCAAGCCCTTCAGCCATGCCTCGTGGAAGGACACCATCCGCCGCCAGCTGGACGTGCTGACCCACACCGGCAGCGGCCATGTGGTGCTAAGCACGGGCGGGCAGAGCGAGCACCTCAGCCGCCAGACCCTGCCCGAACTGCCCGAGGCGGCCTTTGTGCAGGCCGGAGATTTTGCGGCATTCGCCTTGCGGCAGGCCGCCCGCCGTGGCATGCTGGGGGCGACGTTGGGCCTGTATTTCGGCAAATGCTGCAAGCTGGCCCAGGGCATCGGGTTTACCCATGCCCGGGCCGGGGCACTGGACCTGACCCCCCTGGTCCGCTGGGCACGCCTGGCGGGCCTGGACCACGCCGCCGTCGCCCTGGCCCAGGCGCGCACGGCGCGGCATGCCCTGGCGCTCCTGGACGCACTCGCCCCCAACGTTGGCGCCCAGGGACCGCGGCTCCTGGACCTGGTGGCCCGCCGCGCCCTGGCCTGGACCCAACACATGGCCGGCTGCACGCCCCAGGGTCGCCCCCTGCCCGTGACCCTGCTGTTGTTCGACACCACCAACACGCTGCGGTTGCGGCGTTCCAGTCAGGACGGTTAGATGCCCATCACCCTTGTCGGCCTCGGCCTTTCCCAGGATTCCCTGCCCGAACAGCATGAGGACGCCATCGACATGGCCCAGGTCCTAGTGGCCGGCAAGCGCCACCTGGCCCAGCACGCCAGCCATCCCGCCAGGAAAATCGAACTCACCGCAGATCTGGACGCCGCCTTCGCCGCCATTCGCGAGGCCCTCAAGGCCAACCTGGAGGTGGTGGTCCTGGCCAGCGGCGACCCCTTTTTTTACGGCATCGGCCCCCGGCTGGCCGAGGCCTTTTCCGGCGAGGACCTGCTCTGCCTGCCCAACGTCACCACCCTGCAGACGGCCGCCGCCCGGCTCCAGATCCCCTGGCAGGACGTCGCCAGCGTCTCCCTGCACGGTCGCGATGACCTCTCCCCC
>JAIWOE010000004.1 GCA_020217165.1 Desulfovibrio sp.
CTGCTGGCGGCCTGCATGCAGCGCGACTGGGTGGCCGTGCACACCGATCCGCGGCACATCCCGGCCTCCATCGCCCAGGCCTTGCTGGACCGCGGGGCGGACTGGTTCGTCATGTGGGTGTTGGCGGCCCTGGAAACGGACAAGGAAGAAATCCTCCGCCTGTCCCTGTCACAGGCCAGCGAAACCCGCGTCCCGCAACCGAATTTCGTGCTCCTGGAACGGGTGGGGGCGCCCAGGAACGTCCTGGCCCTGGGCATTCCCGACGACGCCTTCACCTGCCTGGACAATGTGCTCACCAAGCAGCCCGTGCGGGCCGCCGGTGTGGCCGCCCTCTCCCCCCGGCCGGGGGATGTGGTGTGGGATGTGGGCGCGGGCTGTGGCTCCGTGGCCATCGAAGCCGCGGCAATCATGCGGCAGGGCCGGGTCTATGCCATCGAGAAACGCGGCGACCGCCTGGCGTGCATCCGCAGCAATTGCCGGGAATTCGGCGCCCTCATCGTGGAGCCCGTGCATGCCGCGGCCCCGGCCTGCCTGGGCGAGCTGCCGGACCCGGACGCCGTGTTCATCGGCGGTGGCCTGAGCGAGGAGCCGACCCTGCTGGACGCCGTGTGCGCCCGGCTCAAGCCCGGTGGCAGGCTGGCCGTGCATTGCGTGCTTCTGACCACCCTGGAGGAGCTTCGCCGCCGTCTGGACGGCCTGGGCATGAAGCCAGACATCCAGCTGGTGCAGGCCTCCCAGGCCAAAACCCTGGGCAGGGACATCCATTTCGAAGCCCTGAACCCGGTGTTCGTGGTGCGCGGGGTCAAGCGGGCATGAGCGCGCCGGCCACGGTGTGGTTCGTCGGCGCAGGACCAGGGGATCCGGATCTGCTCACGGTCAGGGCCCAGCGGCTCATCCGGCAGGCGGACCTGCTGCTGTATCCCGGCTCCCTCACCCCCCCGGCCATCGTGGCCCTGGCCGGGCGCGAAGCCCGAACCCTGGACACCGCCCCCCTGACCCTGGAGCAGACCCACGCGGCCATCCTGGAGGCAGCGCGCGACGGACAACGCGTGGTGCGGTTGCAGGCGGGAGACCCCTGCCTGTACGGCACCATCCGGGAACAAACCCGGCTACTGGACGCCGCCGGCATCCCCTGGGCTGTGTGTCCGGGCGTGACCTCAGCCTCGGCTGCGGCGGCCGCCGCCGGCATCTCCGTCACCATTCCCGAGGGCTCCCAGTCCCTGGTGCTCACGCGCCTGACCGGCCGCACCCCCGTGCCCGAGGCGCAGTCCCTGGCCCGGTTTGCCGCGCACCGCTGCGCCATGGCAGTCTATTTGTCCGGAGACGCCCCCGAGGCCGTGGCCCAGGCCTGCCGCGACGGCGGCCTGCCCGACGAGACCCCCGTGGTGGTGGCCCACCGCCTGGGCTGGCCAGGGGAACGCGTCCTGCGCACCACCGTGGCCAGCATGGCCGGTGCAGTACGCGCCGAGGGCCTGACGCGGCAGACCCTGTTTCTCATCCTGCCCGGCCACGAAGACGCACCGGCCACGCGATCCCGGCTGTACGATCCAGGCTTTTCCCACGGATTCCGCCCACAGGAGGATGGCTGATGCACACCTTGACCCTCGCCACCCCCGCCCGGCAGGGGATGCTCTCCATGACCGACCGCATCCAGGCCCTGGTGGCCGACCAGGGCTGGCAGGACGGCATCCTGGTGCTGTTTTGCCCCCATACCACGGCCGCCCTCACGGTCAATGAAGACGCGGACCCCACGGTGACGCGGGACATCCTTGTCCATCTGGCGGCGGCCATCCCTCACCGGGGCGACTACCGCCACGCCGAAGGCAATTCCGATGCCCACATCAAAACCGCCCTGGTGGGCCCGTCCCTGAGCCTCATCGTGGCCGGCGGCCGCGTGCAACTCGGAACCTGGCAGGGGATCTTCTTCTGTGAATTCGATGGGCCACGCCAGCGGACCCTCTGGGCCCAATGGGTGGGAGCGTAACGGTCCGGCAGCGCTATGGATTGCGCGCGCTTCGCGCCGCCATGACCATGCGCCAGCAGGCTTCCACCCCCGCCGCCACGCCCAGGACTGTGCCGACGTCCTGCAGCAGGAAGAGGCGTTCCAGGGTCATGGCGCCCGCCGTCAGCAGGATGGCGCCGGACAGCTGCAATCCCCAGAACATCCCGAAAAAACACCATCCTGTCTGGGGACGTGCCTGCAGGAACTGCCCGGCCCCGGGGCAGATCCAGCCCAGGGCCAGGTGCCCAAACATGGGGGCCAGGAAGGTGGACCAGTTGCCGGGACCGGATGGGGAACGGGGACGGGATGCCAGGGCGGCGCAGGCATCGGCAATGGCAAAAGCCCGCAGGAGCTCGTGCAGTTTCCAGGGCAGGCTGAAGGAGGCCTCCAGCCGCAGGGCCATGGCCAGGGTGTGGACCTGGGACACCAGCGCCTGTGGCGGGGTTCCCCGCCATGCGTCCATGGCCTCCGCCGCCGATGTCATGACCTGCTGCAGGGCCGGAAACAGGGTCAGATATCCCAGCAGATACCCTGCCAGCAGGCCCAGGCCAAAGCGCGTGCGGCCGGCATAGACCTGCCCGGCCCCCGGGGCGCACCAGCTGGCCAGGACGGCAAACCAAGGGAGGGGTTCCCAGGGGCATGGCGCGTCCCGGCACCGCTCCCGGGCCGCTAGGATGGCCGTGACAATGCCCAGGTGCCACAGCCACACCAGACCCAGGCCGCTGACGGCCAGCTGCAGCAGGGGCGATACCATCCAGGGCATTGCGGCCGACGATTCCGGCAACAGTACCCCCAGCACCTGATCCAGGAACAGGCGGGCGGCCACCCAGACCATCCAGCCCAGGCACACCAGGCACCCCACGGCCAGCAGGGCGCCGCGGCCGCGCCTGCCGGCATACCAATCCCCCCAGCCGGGGTAGAGCATGGCCAGCACGCCGGCGCGATGGATGCGGATGGGACGCGACATGCGGCCTCCCACGCGGACGGCTGCCGCGTGCGTCCGTGTTCGGACCAACTGGGATTATTTGGCAAATGCGGCGGGCAGGGGCGCCCGGCGATACCCCTCTGGAATCTGAAACAATTCTGTTGATTGCGGACCAGCGACGATGCCGGTCATCACCATGGTGGCATTGCCCGGGCCCTCCCGCTTCAGCAGGGCTCCGAGCTCCGGGGAGTGCCAGATGGTCAGCTCCACCTGCTGCGTCTCCTCCGTGGGCCGCACCAGCTGCGGTTCGATGAACCGGCCGGGCATGCGGATGTGGTACCTGGCGGCGCGCCGGCCGTCCACGTCCTCCTCGCCCTGGGGCGTGATGACGCACTCCTGGCGGAGCAAGGCCGGCGGCGGCAGGGAGTCCCGGGCCAGGGGGAGATCAAGAAAGGTGCGCTGCTTGAGATCGAACAGCCACAGCCGCCCCAGATCCTGCCGCTCCACCTGGGCGGTGTCGCCATGCTGGACGCGGATCTTTGGCCCGTCCACGAACAGGGTCATGGAGCGGGCCGCGCCGGCCTGGGTCAGCTGCAGGGTGGCGTTGAAGGGCTGGGCGGGGCTGGCGGCATCCTGCAGGGCCATGGCCAGCAGGAGCTCCACGGGCAGGCCGGCCTGGGCCGTAATGGACGCCTGGGCCTGGGCGTCAGCAATGGCAAGGCATTCCCAGCCCGCCAGCATCAGCAGGCACACCCCGGCAGACAGAACACGCCGGGCATGCCGGGCAGCACAAACCATGGCCGGCTACTTGCTGACGCGGGTGGTATCCGTGAAATGGATTTCCAGGATATCCGTGCCCAGGATGAACCCGACCTCGTTCTTGCCGGTCAGGGTATTGAAGTACTCCATTTCAAAATGGGGCATGTTGGTCAGACTGACGGCAAGGTCCTGGGGGATTTTCACCTCGTGGGGCGGGGCGCCTTCGGTGACCACCGTCCCATACTCGCTGGCCGGATCCCACTTGAGGGAACGCAATCCGCGTACCGGCACCTGGGTTTCCAGGCTGTCCAAGGCGCAGAGGAAATATCCGATTTTCTTGGGCTTCTCGTCGAACAACACGTCCTGATACTGGATGAAGTCCTTGCGCACCACGTCGCCGCGGTCGTTTTTGAAGAGCACATAGCCCGAGGCTTCCACCCAATACTTTTCCGCGCACATCCCCTGGGAGACCACGCCCAGCAGGCAGGCAAGCACGACGATGTGGGCCAGGGCCAGGCGCGCCAGGGAAACTCCCATCTTCATGAACTCCTCCTCGGCAGGCTGCAGCGCCCTGGCAGGGCCTGCAGGTGGCGATACGGTGCACGACAACAACAATGCATCTTCCAAGATGCATTCCATGTGTACTTCAATTCACTGCTGCTGGCAAGCAATTCCTGACCATGCTGCAGTCAGGATGCATTTTCCCGCCCCTGCAACATCCCGGTTGCACATGCAACGCCGCCATAAGGACTGCAACAGCGGCGCGCGGCATTGGCGCCAGGGCGTACCCTGCGGCGCAGTGCCCGGACGCTGCCCGGGGGTGCTGCCCGGGGTGCTGTCAGGAGCGACCCTTCTGTTTGGCGGCGTACATGGCGCTGTCTGCGGCGTGGAGCAAGGCCTCCAGGTTCATGCCCGGGGCATGGCAGGCCATGCCAATGGAGGCCCGCACCACAAAGGGCGGCCGGCCCTCGACGGCCAGGCCCAGGGCCTGGGGGGTGATGCCCTCCAGGGCCGTGTGCAGCCGGGTGGCATAGATGGAGGCTTCCTCCAGGGAGGCGTCCGGCAGCAGGATGATGAACTCATCCCCCCCGATGCGGCAGACCACATCCCCCCGCCGGGACACGTGATCCAGGGTCCGCGCCACCTCCCGCAGCACCAGGTCCCCGGTTTCATGGCCCCAGACATCGTTCACGGGCTTGAAATGGTCCAGGTCCAGGAACAGCAGGCACACGGGAATGTCCAGAATGCAGGCCTGTTCCAGCAGCTGACGTCCGTAGTGCTCCAAATACGCCCGGTTGCGGATGCCCGTGAGGGGATCCAGGTATTGCCGGCCGCTGACGAATTCCTTCTCCAGGAGAGAAAAGATAATGGCCTCGAACACCGCGCAGAAGTGCTCCAGATAATCCGTGGCCTTGTCCGGCGTATAGCGGCCGGGATCCGAATCCAGGAGACTCAGAAATCCCGCCGGCCCTCCCGAGGCGTCCGTGTTGCCTCGACGAAACGGAAACACGAAGCACGACCCGCGCAGGATGCCATCCGGGCTGTGGCGGGCGGCCGTGGGAAAGAACACTTCGGGATGCTCCAGGGCCGTGGCCGGGCCGATGTACCGCCGCGGATTGCCCACCTCCTGCAAGGCTGCCCAGGCTGCGGCCAGGGTCTCGGCCTCCATCTGCACGGGGAAAGCGGCGTCCGTTTCCTGTAACGGCAGGGGCGGACAGGTCTCCGCAGGCAGCACCTGACAGGCCATCACCAGCTCCACGGCGGCCAGGCCGAAGAGCTGCTCAATGTGCCGGCACAACGCCGGCAACTCCTGCACCGTGCGCACCTGCTGCACCACATCCAGACAATCGCGGAATTTATGGAAGGCGGTGAGGGTAGATTCGTAGGCCGCGGCCAGGGCCTTGTTGGCGGCCTTCAGGCGCATGAACTGCAGCCGGGCCTGTTCCACGCTGGTGCCAGCGTTGCCGACTCCCGACCGCACCCGCGACACGGGCGGGAACACCCCAGATCCTGCCGGGCCGGCGGCCAGAGCGTGCAGCGCGGTTTCGGCCACGGCGTCCAGAGCAGAGAGGGCCAGTTCGGGTCGGCCAGCCAGAAACCCTTCCCGCCCCTGACGGCACAACTCCATGATCCGCGTGAAGGTGGACGTGTCCGGCATCATCCCCGCCTCGGCTGTGGTTGGCGTATGCTCCGTGGTAGGAAAGATGGCGGGCCACGTCAAGCAGGCTACGTCAGCGGGCCGGCAGGAAGCCCCGTCCACCGGCACTGCGCCCGGATTCCTGACCTTGACATGCAAGAAACCCCCCGCGTACTAATCATGACGCACCCCGAACAATTGCCCTTCAGATTGCGAGGTTCCCCGTGGCCGCCCTCCCCGATATGCGCATCAAGCAATATGAATCCACAGTCATGGAGTATGTTCGCAAGGAAGGAGGGCACTTCCTAGTCGCCTCCACGGACAACACCTTTATGGCTGTCCTGCGCAATACCATCTATAAACAACTCGCCATTGCAGAAGAATGCATTACGCCCATTGCCGATGAAAATCACATCCTCAAGAATATCAAAGACGTTTCCATGCGGCGCAAAAAGATTGTGCTCTTCATCGAGCGGGTGTTCAACAATCGGGAGACGTTTTTCCTCATCCGCCAGGTGAAGAATGCCTACGCCTCAGTCAAGGTGATCATTCTTACCGGGGAGGCCGAACGCCAGCGCCTGGTGCTGTTGCACGAAATCGGGGCGGACAACTTCATTGCCAAGCCCATCTCCGTCAACGTGCTCATTGAAAAAATCGCCTTTACCATCAAGCCCCAGGGTAAGATTGGCCGGCTCATCGACAAAGCCCGCCAGCTCCTGGCTGCCGGGCACTATGACGAGACCCTCAAGACCTGCCAGCAGATTCTGGAGGAAAAGCCCAACTCCGCCGCCGGGCTGCTCATCATGGGGGATGCCTTCAAGGGCATGGGGTACAAGGACAAGGCCGTGGAATGCTTCCTGGAAGCCTCCAACAGCGCTCAGTTGTTCCTGGAACCCCTGAAAAAGCTGGCGGAATTCTTCCGGGAGGAAGGCCAGCTGGAAGAGCAACTCAAGTATTTGGAAAAACTAGATAAACTCTCCCCGCTCAACGTGGATCGCAAGGTGGAGATGGGCAGCGTGCACGTGGAGCTAGGCAACATGGAGCAGGCCGAGCAGCTCTTTGACACCGCCCTGGAGCAGGCCAAGCGCGAGGCCCTGAACTACCTGGAAGACATTACCAGCCGCGTGGCGGACACCTACAGCCAGAAAGATCCCGCCAAGGCCGTTAAATACTATCGCAAGGCCCTGGAACTCAAGGGCGACATGCTGGACGCCAGCGACCTTGGCACCTTCAACTCCCTGGGCATTGCCCTGCGCCGCCAGGGCCGCTGGATGGAAGCCATTGACGAATACAAGAAGGCCCAGCGCATTGCCCCAGATGACGAGAACCTGCACTACAACATCGCCATGGCCTATGCCGAGGGCAAGGACTTCGTCCGCTCCATCAAGCACCTGGAGGAAGCCCTGCTCCTGAACCCGGACTGCTACCGCCAGGACCCGGTGATGGCTTACAACTTCGGCCTCATTCATTCCCGCGGCCGGCGCAACGAGGCTGCGGTGCGTTTTCTCAAGTCCTCGCTGGAACTCAACCCCAGCTTCGAGAAGGCCCGGAAGCTGCTGGACTCGCTGGGATGATTTCCGAAGCCACAGAGCTAGGGCGGGGTATGCCACCACCCGAGAAAAACTCCCTCCTGGCCGCCTTGCTGCGCCGCCGTGCCGAGCGAGCCGGCCACCCTGTGGACAAGGCTGCACTGGAGGAGGTGGTGCGCAAGATGCGTTTGCGCATTGGCTCGCCTTCCACCCCATTTGGTCCAAGCGGGCTGCTGGTCAAAGATCCCATGCTGGCCTTCCGGGGCGATCCGGATCATCCCCTGCACGACGCCTTGGGGTACAAGAACCTAGGCATGCCCGAGTCTGTGGACGTGCTGGTGCTGGGTAATTCCCAGGTGCATTCGCTATACGCTCCGCCGCAAGAGACCTGGCCGACGTTGTTGGGTGCCCGCACTGGCCTGGCCGTGTACAATGGCGCCATGGGAAGCTACAGCCCAATACAGTATTTTCTGGGCTACCGGGAGCTCGACGCATTGCACGCAGGCTGCGTGGTGGTTGTGCTGTACATGGGTAATAATGTCTATAACAGCGCTAACACATTTAGAAAAATTCCGGATGCGTTTCGAAAGGGTTTCGTGGCTAGTGGCCTGGAGGCCGCGGCGAATTTTCCCACGCATCACGCCACGCAGATTGAAAGCAGCGACCCGGCCAAACGTATTGAACAATTCATGCAGGCAGCCAAAACCGACACGGAAGGCTTCTGCTTTGCCCGCGTCAGGCAGTTCACCCATTATCTGCTGCCAGCCCTGCGCCTGGCGGTGCAGAACCTGCAAAACGAGTTTGTGGCCGGCGGACTGGAGCTGGCCTTGCAATCCCTGACCAAACTGGCCGGTCTGGCCCGGGAGAGGGGGGCGCCGTTGGTGGTGCTGCGCATGCCGACCAAGGAGCGGGTGGTCTATGAGCGCCACCGCGAGTTCGGCGACGTCAAGCTCTCTGCAGAGGCGGCACTGCAGCGTCTGTGGGCCATGGAAGTTGAGGCTGACCGGCGGATTGCGGAGCATCTGGCGGCGCTGGCGGTGCCGTCGCATTGCCTGGGGGCGCCTTTGGCCGCCCTGCTGCATGAGCCGATGTACCCTCCCCTGGATGTGGACGGGCACCCCTCTTTGCATGGCAGATTCCGCGTGGCCGAGATGGTTGCAGACTTTCTGGCAGGCACGCCGGCCCTTGCGCCAGGAAGCAACCGGGCTTTGTAGCGGCAGGGGGGCGATTGCGCGTGGCCGTGCCCGTGCAAGGGCCAGGGCAAGTGCCGGGCCAGGGCAACGCGGCGGGTGAGTTCGCCACCGCCTATCCGGCTTCCGGGTTCAACTCCATCTCGAACTTGTAGACCTCGTCGTCATAATCCTTCCAGACCTGAAAGCCCACGCGCTCGGCCAGGCCGGCCATGGCGTTGTTCATGAACAGCGCCTGGCCGATGATACGCCGGGTGCCGCGAGAGCGGCAGTAGCGGATGATCTTGTCCATGAGAATCCGCCCCAGCCCCAGACGCTTGCAGTCCGAGCGGATGAGGATGGCGAACTCTGCGTCGTGATTCTCGGGGTCGGTCATGGCCCGCACCACGCCCAACGTCTTGATTTCGCAGGACTCCCCGGGACCGCACAGCCGGTCCGGCCCTTTGGCGATGAAGGCCATCTCTCGGTCGTAGTCGATCTGCGTCAGCTTGGTCATCTCCATGCGCGGCAGCTCGCCGATGTTGGAGAAGAAGCGGAAGCGCTTGTCTTCGGCGGAAACGTGCTCCAGAAAATCATAGTGTGCCGGCTCGTCTTCGGGGCGGATGGGCCGCAGGGTCACCTGACGGCCGTCGCGCAGGGTGGTGCACTCTTCCAGTTCCCGGGGATAGGGGCGGATGGAGAGCAGGTCCGCCCCCGTGGCATGGTCTGCCCGGGCGGCGGAGCAGTGGGCGTCCAGGGCAAAGACCCCGTGGGAATCCGCAAACAGGGGATTGATTTCCAACTCAAAGATTTCCGGAATATCGATGATGAGTTGCGAAATCTTGCACAGGGTGAGGCAAATGGCGTCGATGTCCGCCCCGGGGAAATCCCGCGATCCCTTGAGCAGGGTATGGACCTTGGTGCGGGAGACGAGTTCCCGCGCCAGGTGCATGTTCAGGGGCGGCAGGGCCACCTGGCGGTCGCCGGCCAGGTCCGTACGGCTGCCCCCCTGGCCAAAGCGGATGACCGGGCCGAAGACCGGGTCGTTCACCACCTCCACCAGCAGCTCATGGGCTGCGGCCCGGCGCATCATGCGTTGCACGGCAAAACTCGTGAGCCGCGCCTCGGGCAGCACGGCCCGGATGCGTTCCCGCATGGTCTTGGCGGCGTGACGCACGGCCTCGGGGCTGTCCAGGTCCAGAGCCACGGCGCCCATGTGGCTTTTGCGCATGATGTCCGGGGAATCCAGCTTCAGGGCCACGGGGAAACCCAGGTCCTGCGCCGCGCGCACCACGGTTTCGTCATCGTCCACGGGCAGGTCCACCCGCATGTCCACCACGGGAATGGAATAGGCCTTGAGCACCTCCATGGTCTCCGGCCCGGTGAGCAGGGGTCCTTGGGCGTCGATGGCGTTGCGCACCACCTCGCGGGCGTGGAAGGTGTCCGGATTGTAGGTCTCGGGCAGGGAGGTGGGCGTTTCCATGAGCAGTTCCTGGTTGCGGCGGTACTGCACCATGGAAAGGAAGCCGCGGATGGCCTTTTCCGGGGTGTCATAGGTAGGCAGGCCGGCCTCGGCAAAAAACTCCCGGGATTCCAAGGCGTCGTCGATGCCCAGCCAGCTGGTGAGGACGTTGCGCTTGGTCTTGCGGCTCACGGCGGCCACGGCCTTGGCGATGTCCAGGCCCGGAATCTTGGAGGTGGGCACGCGCATCACCAGCACGGCATCCACCTCCGGCGCGTTGAGCAGCAATTTCAGGGCCGTGGCGTACTTGTCCGCATCGGCATCGCTGCGTAGCACCAGGGGATTGGCCGAGGACCAGTCGCACCCCAGGGCCTCGGTGAGGCTGCGGCTGGTTTCCGCAGACAGGCGGGCCAGCTGCCCGCCCCCCAACAGCAGGGCATCCGCGGCCATGAAACCGGGGGAACCGCCGTTGGTGAGGATGGCCAGGCGCTCCCCGCGCAGGGGGCGGGTGCGGGCCAGGGTTTCCACGGTATCAAAGAGGGTGTCGATGTCGAACACCCGCAGCATGCCGGCGCGGCGGAAGGCGGCGTCGTAGACATCATCCGCCCCCAGAAAGGAGCCGGAATGCGCCGCCGCGGCCCGGGCGCCCTCGGCGGACCGGCCAGACTTGACCACCAGCACGGGCTTGTTGCGGGCCGTGGCCCGGGCGGCGGACATGAAGGCCCGGGCATGGGTGATGGTTTCCAGATACAGCAGAATGGCGCGGGTGTTGGCGTCGCGGGCCAGAAAGTCCAGCAGGTGGCCAAAGTGGATCTGGTAGCGGTCTCCCAGGGTGATGCAGTGGGAAAAGCCGATGCCCTTGGAAGACGCCCAGTCCAGCACCGTGGCGAACAGGGAATCCGATTGCGAGACAAAGGCCACCTTGCCCGGCCGGGCATGACGATGGGCCAGGCTGGCGTTGAGGCCGATGCCAGGGTTCATGAACCCCAGACAATTGGGGCCCAGCAGGCAGAAGTCGTGCTCCCGGCAGGCCTGGACCACGGCGCGCTTGACATCCTGGCTGGCCCCGCCGGCGTACCGGAAGGCCCCCAGGCTCAGGGCCACCCCGGCCCGTACGCCGCGCTTGGACAGCTCGGCAATATGCCCCGGCAGCTCGCCCAGGGGAGTGCAGAAGCAGGCCAGCTCCGGCGTCAGGGGCAGCGTGTCGATGGTCTTGTAGCATTCCTCGCCAGCCACGGTGGCCAGCTCGGGATGCACGGGCATCACCGGGCCCAGGAACGTGCCCGAGAGCAGATTCCGCATCAGAATCTGCCCGGGGTGTCCAGGCTCATCCGTGGCGCCGATAACGGCCACGGACGTGGGATTGAAAAGCTGCTTGAAGCAGGCCGCGTTCACCGGCGCCTCCTTATTGTGGAATGGCCCAAGTTGGTATGGCCTGCCCGGCACGCCAAGTCAATGGAAAGTGGCAAGGCCGGCCAGCCGCCGCCGTTCCAATCTGTCCCGAATGGTTCCCCCCTGAACGTCGCAGGATACATCCACTTGAATTCCGAGCATTTTCCACGTGTTGATACCGCCTCGCCAGCTTTTACGCATCTTTACA
>JAIWOE010000209.1 GCA_020217165.1 Desulfovibrio sp.
TCAAGGAGGGGATTTACAGCGTGGGCAGTGTGCATGTGGGCCTTTCTAAGGAGCATATCGATCAGATCGTGGGCAAGCTGCGCATGGCCTTTCTGGGGTTCATCGCCGGCATTTTCCTGATCATGACCTTTATTTCGGAGCGCCTGTCCCGGCACATCACCCGGCCCATCCACCAGCTCATTCGCATGAGTCAAGAAATCAGCCGGGACAACCTGGACGTGCGCATGGAGTTCGGCGGCCGTGTGGGGGACGAGGTGATCCAGCTGGCCAATGCCTTCGAGGACATGGTTAAGCACATCAAGGAATACCGCACGGAGCTGCGACGCTCCCAGCAGAAGTACCGCTCCCTGTTCCATTCGGGGCCGGACCCCATTTTTGTATTGGATTGTGAGACGCTGACCGTGCTGGACGCCAACCCCATCGCTCTGGAAACCTACGGCTACAGCAAGATCGAGTTGCAGGGAGTCTCCTTTCGGGATTTGTCCCCCGAATTCGTGGATGCCTGTCACCCGGCGTTTTCCGTGGATGACAAGGACTCCCAGGCCGGTTGCATGTTCCTGCCCAAGGTCATCAATTACAAGCGAAGCGGCGAGGCCTTTTATGTGAACATCCACGCCTGCGCCACCACCTACGAGGAGAAGCCGGCCATCATCGTGTCCACCAACGACATCCAGGACATGATCGAGAAGGATGCCCAGCTCATCCAGGCCAGCAAAATGAAAAGTCTGGGGGAAATGAGCGCCGGCATGGCCCACGAAATCAACCAGCCCCTCAACGCCATCAAGCTGGGCAGCGAGTACCTGCAGCTCATCGCGGCCCGGGAGGGAGACATTCCCCGGGAGTCCTTGAAAAAAGTCACATCCGAAATCAGCCGGCAGGTGGACCGCGCCTCGGAAATCATCACCACCCTGCGGGAGTTCGGCCGCAAGGCGGACCTGACCAAGGAAAAGATGGAGATCACCAAGCCCATCAAGGGCGTGTTCAACATCCTGGGGCAGCAGCTGGCTCTGTCCAACATCGAGGTGGCCTTCAACCTTGCCCCGGACCTGCCCCGCATTCTGGCCCACAACAATCGGCTGGAACAGGTGTTGTTCAACCTGGTTACCAACGCCCGCGACGCCATCCTCTCCAAGGAGGCGGCCTGGATCAAGGAAGGCAAGGATGTGGAGCAGCTGGAGCGCGTCATCCGCATCACATCCTTTGCCCGCAATGGCCGTGTGGGGTTGCAGGTGTCAGACACGGGCACCGGCATTCCACAATCCGTTCTGGATAAAATTTTCGAGCCGTTTTATACTACCAAGGAGACGGGCAAGGGCATGGGGCTGGGCCTGGCCATCTCCTATGGCATCGTCAAGGACTACCAAGGTGACATCACGGTGGAGAGTGTGCCTGGCGAAGGCGCCACCTTTACCATGACCTTCCCCGCCGTCCCCTGACGGTACACCCCCTGCCAATGAGGCCTGTGCGCATGAGAATCCTGCTCATCGATGATGAACGACCCACCCTGGACATGATGCAGCTGTTTCTGGAAGCGTACGGCTATGAAATCCTCACGGCCGAAAACGGTGAGGAGGGCGTGGCCATCTTCCAGCGGGAGCGGCCGGAGGTGGTCATCACGGACATCAAAATGCCGGGCATGGACGGCATTGAAGTGCTCACGCGGATCAAGGCCCTGGACCCCGCCACCGAGGTGGTGGTGGTCACCGGCCATGGGGACATGGACCTGGCCATCCAGGCCCTGAATCTTAACGCCGCGGACTTCATCAACAAACCCGTGCAGAAGGATGCCCTGGAGGCCGCCTTGCGCCGGGCGCAGGAACGCATCTCCCGGCACCTGGGCGCGGAAAACCGCATCACCATGGAAGACCGCGGCCGGGTCACGGTGCTAGAGATTCAAGGCAACATCACCTCGCGCTCCGAATCCATCCTCCAGGACGCCTACAACGCCCTCATTGCCTCGGAAAAACAACGGGTCATCCTCAAGCTGCAGGAGACGGCCACTATCAACGGCGCGGGCATCGCCCTGCTGACCCAGCTGCTCATGGAGGGGGCCCGCAAGGGCATGAAGGCCGGCATCACGGGCATCTCCGACAATTTCAGGCGGGTGTTTGAGGTGGTGGGCGTCACCAGATTCGCCACGCTGTTTGAAAGCGAGGAAGAAGCCGTGGAGGCGTTGTCCCAGTTCTGACCACCGGTATCTGCCGGGCCAAGGGGGAGAGGCGTTGCCACATTCGTCGCGCCACGCACGTCGTGGGCCGGCGCCGGGGCTTGATACCCGGCCCGGCGACACTGGTGCCGCCTGCGAGTCGGCCGCCGCATCCTGTGGGTTTCGGCTGGACATTCTGGCCGAGGTGCAGCGCGAGCTGGCCGCCGCCCCGGGCTGGCCGCAATTTCTGGATGTGTTCCTGCTCTCCGCCATGGGCGCCGTAGGCGCGGCCACAGGCTTTTTGACGCTGAAAACCCGCGAGGCCGGTGCCGATGGCGTCATGTCTGCCGTGCGGGGCATGACGGCACCTGGCCTGGAAGCCATGGCGGCCTGCTTCAAACCCGCGCCCGCAGTCACCATGGGCACTGGCGCCCGCGTGCACCTGATCATGCGCGGCCCGCCGGGCAATGACCTGCGAGTTCCGGCCCGCACCCGGCTGGTGCTGGGGTTCCAGGTGCCTCCCCGCCCCGGGGATGAGGACGCCGCCCCCTGCGGCGGGTTGCTGGGGCTGGGCGAACCCCTGCGCGGAGGCGCCTACTCCGCAGAAGAGGAATGCTTCCTCTCCCACCTGCTGGATGTCTTTCTGCAGGCCATGGAGACACGCCAGGCCATGGCGCGGGTGCAGGCCCTCAACGCCAGCATGGTGGCTGCCAACAAGTCCCTTTCCGCGGCCCTGCAGCAGGCCGCCGAGGCCCGCAAGGCCCTGGATCGCCGGCTGCTGCACCTGCATGCCCTGCACGACGCCGCCCTGGATTTTGCCGCCTGCCGCACCTGCGAGGAGTTGCGCCGGGCCTTTGCCCTCCTGGCCATGGGAGGCCTGCGGGCCACGGCCGCCGGGGTGCTCCTGCTGGACAGAACCGCCGGCACCGCGGACTGGAGCTGCGCCGGCCTGGAAGCCGCCCAGACCTGCGCCGGCCGCTCCCTGGACCTGCGGGACGCCGAGGCCATGGTCTATGCCGCCCTGAGCGCCTGCGGCTTCGAAGGCTTTCAGCACGGCGCCTTCCTGCCGGTATCGGTCCTGCCCAGGGAACTGGACGCCGCCTGGCCGTTTCCGCCGCATCTGGCTGCGGTGTTCCGGGTGGACGACCGCCACCTGGGGCTGGCCCTGCTGGCGGCGCCCCTGCCAGCGTCTCCGGACGAAGACGCCCAGCAAGGAGCACTCATCCACGAGGATGCAGGCTCGGTGAACGGCGACGGGGAAAGCGATTTGTTTGCCGATCTCGGCCGGCTCTTCCTGGTCTACTTCAAGAATGTCAGTTCCATGGAAACCATCACCGCCCTCAACCAGGACCTGGCGGCCCGCAACGATGCCCTGGCCCGGACCCTGGAGGAGCTCACCAGCAGCCGGTCCCGGGTGGCGGCCCTGGAACAGGCCTTTGCCGAGGTGCGCACCCGGCTGCTGGGGCATGCCCGCCGCCTGGCCAGCGCCACGGGGGTGGACGTGGCGGCCATTCTCCTGGTGGGGGCCCTGCTGGGGCTGCTGTTCAACATGGCCAACCCCTACGGCGTGGATCTGGTTCCCGCCGCATTTCATCCGCCGCACCCGGCGGTGCTGGAGGCCACGGCGGCCCGGGCCATGCTGGCCGAGGGCGAGGCCCTGCTCATTGATGCCCGTTTGCCAGAGCTGCACAAGCAGAACCCCCCTGCCGGGGCCGTGAACCTGCCTCCCACCCTGTTTGATTTCCTCTATGCCATGCACCTGGGCCGGCGGGACCTGGACGCCCCCGTGCTGGTGACGGGCCGCACGGTGAGCCGGCATTACGATGTGGAAATAGCCCAGCGTCTCATGGCCCGGGGGCACGCGCGGGTGTACGTGGTGCAGGGGGCGCTGCCGGTGGCTGCGCCGTAAGGTTCTGCCCTTACGTGTGTCGGGAAGTGGCCGGGGGGGAGGACGAACGCTTGATGGTCACGGCCACGGCCGCCAGAATCAAGCCGCCCCCGGCATAGCCCAGCCAGCCAAACTGTTCGCCGAACATGGCATAGGCCAACCCTGCGGCGAAGACCGGTTCCAGGGTGGCCAGCACCGCCGCCCGGGTGGCGGGCATGTGGGCCAGCCCGATGTAATAGATGCGGTACGCGCCGTAGGTGGAAAGCACAGCCAGGGCCGCACAGGCCGCCAGCCCGGTGGGGCCGGGCAGGCCATTGAAGGGCGAGAAACAGGCCATGGTGGCCAGCCCGGCCGGCATGGCATACAGGAACAGGGTGGATGTCTGGTACCGGCCCTCAAACAGCTTGCCGAAAATAAAGTACAACGCATAGGACAGGCCCGAGCCCAGCCCGAAAAGCAGGGCCGACAGGCCAATGGTCGTGCTGGTGGTGTCTGCCCCAAAGCTTACCCCGGCCACGCCCAGGATGGTCAGGGCCACGGCCGCCAGGGTCCGCGGGGTCAGCAGTTCCCCCAGCAACAGCCGGGAGAGCAGGGCCACCCAGGCCGGGGCAGTGTACAACAGCACCGAAGCCAGGGCCGCACCGCCGGCTTCCACGGCGTTCATGTACATGCCAAAGAGGCCGGCCACCCCGCATACGCCAAATCCCAGCACCAGCAGTAAATCCCGCCGGGCCACATGGGTGCGGCCACGCAGCACGGCCTCCCCGCCAAACAGCACCCAACCGAACAGAATGCGGAAAAAGGCGATTTCTGCCGGGTGCATGCCATCGGCCATGGCGAGCTTGGCCAGGGGGCCAATGCAGCCCCACAGCAGGGCGGCGATGATAATGCACAGTGCGGGCATGGTGGAGGGGTGATGCCTTGTCTTGCCGCATCTTGCAAGGGGAAAGGCGGGTCGTATCCGCTGCCCGATGAAATCATCCGAAATGGGTATCCTCCGGAATTGTGAATCATTCTTCGGGAGAATTATACTGGGGCGCGTGCGCAGTGCAAAAGATGCTTGCAGAAAATTCGCGGCCGTGGTGAGTATGGAAGTGTATATCCGCCAGCTGCTTGCCAGGGGTCCCCCCCTGGAGCGGGTCTGGAGGGCCGGCATTGGGGTGATGGCCGGAGGCGTGCACGGAGGGAGGGATCATGGTACGCGTGTGGATGATGCGTTCGTCTGTGGGCTGTGGGAACGGGGGGAGGCTGACCACATGGTGGTGGGGTGTCGTGCTGCTGGCCATGCCGGCGTTGTTGGGGGCCTGCAATCAGCTCCAGCAATCCTCCGCTGCTTCCGCTCATCGCCAGTCGCCGGCATTCCAAACGCGGCCGGCCGTTTCCATGACGCCCATTGCCGATGCTGATGGCGATGGCATTGAAGACGCGCTGGACCGCTGCCCCGGCACGCCTCATGGCAAGGCTGTGGACAGCCAGGGCTGCGAGGTGCCGGTGTTCATCAGGCTCGTCCTGCAATATCAGGACAACAGCGCCGACCTGCCGGCCTACAGCGAGGAACGCCTGGCCGCCATTGCCAGTCTGCTGCTTGAAAATCCTGGCATGCGGCTGACCGTGGACGCCCATACCGACAACCGCGGCCCTGATCTCACCAATCAACAGCTTTCCGAAGAGCGGGCCCGGAGCATTCAGCACGTCCTGGAAGGCCGCCATGGCGTGCCGGCCGGGCGCATAGTGGCCCGGGGCCACGGGGCGGCCCGTCCCCTGGTGTCCAACGCCTCGGAGCGCGGCCAGGCCCGCAACCGTCGTGCAGAACTGGTGCTTTCCGGCTCCTGGAAGGCCTACACTGGGGACGATTTGCCCGCCAGCATGATGGCCCTGAATTTTGCTAAGGATTCCAGTATCTTGACGCCTCAGTCCCGTAAGTCCTTGGAGGCCATCGGCCGGTACCTGCGCAAGCATCCCGACGTGCAGGCCCGCGTCACGGCGCGGCATGGCGCGGCCGCCAATTCGCAGTTGGCGCACGCCAGGGCCCAAAGCATTCAGGCCTACCTGGCCC
>JAIWOE010000210.1 GCA_020217165.1 Desulfovibrio sp.
AGCTGGTTGGTCCAGCAGCGGACGGCCACGCCCCGGGACTTGAGCCAGTCCCGCATGGCATGGGCCAGATCCCGGGCGTCTTCATCACCGGGCTTGTCCACCACTTCCACGGCGCGGATGGTGTCCAGCACCTGGCAGAGGGCGTCTTGAGAGGGGCTTGGCATGCAGGCGTCCAGCGGCACGTTCTCACGGCTGCGAGTTAAAATTCGGCAGGCGGGCGGCCAGGCGATCAGGGGATGGTGAAGCCGCGCTCCCGGAACAGCCGCAGGCAGTGCCGCACGGCCAGGGAATCGTAGCGTGTTCCGGCATGCATTTCAATCTCTTCCAGGGCCGCATCCAGGCCCATGGCGGCGCGGTAGGGGCGGTGGGAGCTCATGGCCTCCACCACGTCGGCCACCATGATGATTCTGGTGCCGGGGAGGATGGCGTCCCCGCCCAGGCCGCGTGGATAGCCGGAGCCGTCCAGGCGTTCGTGGTGCTGGAGCACCATGTCCGCCACGGGCCAGGGGAAGGAGATACCCTTCAGAATGTCGTACCCCACCTCGGGATGGGTGCGCATGAGGTTCATCTCATGGATGGTGAGCATGGTCGGCTTGGAAAGGATTTCTGCGGGGATGTAGATCTTGCCGATGTCATGCAGCAGGCTGGCCACGCGCAGACCCTGGATCTGCTGCTCGGGCAGGCCCATGTCCCGGGCAATGGCTTCGGTGATGCTCCCCACCCGCAGCTGATGCCCGGCGGTGTAGGGGTCGCGTTTTTCGGTGGTGATGGCCAGGGCGGCCACGGTTTCTTCCAGGGTGCGGCCCAGGGTGCGCACGCTCTCCTTGAGGGCGGCCTCGGTGCGGCGGGCCGCGCTCATGTCCCGGAAGACCAGCACCACCCCGTGAATCTCGCCATCCATAGTGTCCGTCAGGGGATCGCCCACAATGGCCGAGGCGGAAAGGTCTATGCACCGCTCCTCCCCCTGGCGGGAGATGAGCACGGCGGATTCCTTGAAGCAGAAGTTGTGGCGCTGTTTGAGGGCCTTGTCCACCAGCAGGGCCAGGTCCTCGCCGGTGTTTTCATCGCGGATGCGCAGTGCCTCGTGCAGGGGCAGGCCCAGGGCGTGGCCCTTGGGCATGGCGCACAGCTCCTCGGCCACGGGATTCATGAACCGGATGCGGCCCTGGCGGTCCGTGGAGATGACGGCATCGCCGATGGAGCGCAAGGTGGTGGAGAGCCAGCGGGCATTGCGCTGCAGCCGCACATCCATTTTGTGTTTGAACAGGGCCATCTGGATGCAGGTCTCCAGTTCCCGGTCCTCGAAGGGCTTGATGATGTAGCCGAAGGGCTCGGTGATCTTGGCACGGTGCAGGGTGGCTTCATCGGCAAAGGCGGTGAGGTAAATGACGGGAATGTTGACCCGCTTGCGGATGGCGGCGGCGGCGTCGATGCCGTCCATGTCCCCCTCCAGCATGATGTCCATGAGCACCAGATCCGGGCGCTGGGCCTCGGCGGCCTGGGCCGCGGCCTCTCCCGAGGACACGCAGTCCGCCACCTCGTAGCCCAGCAGGACCAGCCGGCGGCGGATGTCCAGGGCCACGACGGGCTCGTCCTCCACCACGAGAATCCGGGGCGCGGGGCCATGGGTCCCCCCGGCGCGGGACTCGGGGGAGGTCATGGTCAGATCCTCAAACAACTCAGGCAGCATGCGGCGTTACTCCTGGCCCGGACAGGCCTGCATTGACCGGGCAGGGCATCTCATGCGGCAATGCCTCCCCGACGGCGCAGGGCGTCCTGGCCCAGGATGGCCTGCAAGGCCTGGGGCAGGGTGGGATAGGCATACGCAAAGCCGGAGGCTTGCAGCCGGGCCGGCACCACCCGCTGGCTGGCGAGCAGCAGTTCCCGGGCCATTTCCCCCAGGGCCAGCCTAAGGATGGCCGCTGGCATGGGCAGGGCGCAGGTCCGGTGCAGGGTGCGGGCCAGGGTCTGGCAGAATTCCCGATTGGTGACCGGCGTGGGGCTGACGAAATTCACCGGCCCGTGCATGTCTGGCGTGTCCAGGCAGTGCAGCATGGCCCGCACTTCGTCCTCGCGGTGGATCCAGGGGAACCATTGCCGGCCATTGCCCAGGGGACCTCCCAAAAAATACTTGAATGCCGGGAGCATGCGGCCAAGCACGCCGCCGCCGGCATCCAGCACCACGCCGGTGCGCACCAGCACGCGGCGGATGCCCAGGGCCGGCACATCCTGGGATTCCCGCTCCCAGGCCTGGGCCGTTTCCGCCAAAAAGCCCTTGCCGGCAGGGGAGGTCTCGTCCAGCAAGGCGTCGCCGGCATCGCCGTAATAGCCCACGGCAGACCCCTGCAGCAGTACGGCCGGGGGCGAATCGGCGGCGCGCAGGGCGTTCACCATGGTGCGCACGCTGTAGACGCGGCTGTCGCGGATGCGTTGTTTCTGGGAGGTGGTCCAGGGACGGGCGGCAATGTCCTCCCCGGCCAGGTTCACCACGGCAGCGGCGCCGTCCAGGGCGGTGGTCAACTGGTCATAGGAACACAGGGCCAGCTGATTGGACGCCATGGCCGCCGCGGCCCAGGGCTCGCTTCGCATGGCATGGGTGGCCCCGTCGGGGTGTCGTGACACGATGCGCACGGGCTGGCCGCGCTCCACAAGGCGCTGCACCAGCAGCCGGCCAATGAATCCCGTGCCTCCAATGACAACCGTTGTGCGCAGGCCCGCGTCCATATTCGTCCCCCCTTGGCGTGTGGTGGAACCGGAGTGAGAATATGGTACACCTTCAGTCGAAAAGCGCAAGGGCGAAAAGGGAAACCGGCGAGGCTTCCGTGGATCGCGGACCCCTCATGGGGGACATGGTTGGAGGGTCTCCCCGTCACATGCCCTGGGCCTTGGCCAGGCAGTCCTTGGCATCCTGGGGCCGGCCCAAGGCGTCCAGGGCCCGGGCCAACTCCCTGATGAAGGGCGCATGGCCGGGCATGAGGGCCACACTCTGTGAGGCCAGGACCTTGGCCAGCTCCGGATCCTCGCCGGCGTCCAGGTACATGCGGGCCAGCAGGTGCAGGGAGTGGGCGTCCTTGGGATCGTGGGACAGGGCCTGATGCAGGCATTCGCGGGCTTCTTCCAGCCGGCCCATGGTATGATACAGGCGGGCCAGGGGACGACGGGTGAGGGCATGGCCGCCGTTGAGGGCGGACGCCTTGTTGAACCAGCTCAGGGCCTGGGCCATGGCGCCGCTGGCCTCGGCCAGCTGCCCCAGGCGGATGAAGGCATACAGGTGGCCGGGGTCCAGGGCGATGCAGCGGCGGAACGCCTTGCGGGCAGCCCCGGCTTCCCCCAGACGCTGGCAGACGCAGCCAAGGTTGTACAGTGATTTAGGATCGTTGGGATCCCGGGAAACGGCTTCCTCAAAGTGTTCCCTGGCTTGGGGCAGGCGGCCCAGGCGGGCTTCGCACACCCCCAGGGAGACGCGGGCCAGGTTGTTGTCGCCATCGGCCAGCAGGGCCAGCTTGTATTCTTCCAGGGCGTTGAACAGATCGTTCTGGCTGAAGAGCTTGTCACCGTGGATGGTCAGGGCCAGGGAATCGCACAAACCAAGGTGCGGCGCAGGCAGCAAGAGGGCATATTCCAGGGCCTTGCGGCAGTTGTCCAGCACGTCTGCCTTGCGGTATTTGAGGAAGGGATAGCCGGCCACGCCCACGGCTGCCTCCACGCCCTGGCGGTCCAGGTGTTCGGCCAGGGTCTTGTGGGCCTCCAACGCAGCCTCGGCCGTCTGGCCGGGGTGGAAAAAGATGCAGCTGTTGAGGCTGAAGCGCCCCCCCACCACTTCGGAGCCCAGCAGTTCCCGCGCCCGGCTGGCGGCCTCGGCCACCAACTGTTCGGCGTGTTCGTGGAACCGCTCCCCGGCGGCGTCGGCATCGGCGGTCTTGGGCCGCACACGCACCAGGGCCAGGGAAAACACGTCCTGCGCTTCCCGGGCGTTCTGCAGATGTTCCAGAAAATCGCGGTACAGCAGCAGGCCGGTGAGCAGATCCCGGGCCGGGGCGCTGGGGGAAGCGGCGCCGGGCGTGGTCTCGTTGCGGGAATCCTTGACCAGGGTGAGCCGGTCGCCCACCTCCACGGTCCAGGAGGGATCGGAAAGATGCATGACCTCGGCCTGGCTCTGCTCCCGGGAGGTCTCTATGATCAACAATTCCCCCTTGAAGAGGGGGGAGAGGCCGTTGCCACCGGCGGCGGTGCGGGGCTTGTCCTTGCCCCAGACCAGAAACCGCTGCCCCTCCTGGGCCCCCAGGGACGCGCCCAGGGTGATGATGCAGCGGTGCATGGGCAGCAGCCGGGAGACACGGCCGCCTTCTTCCAGTACCTGACGGAAGGCGAAGACGCGTTCGGGGGAGGCGTCCCGGGCGGCCAGGGCCGCCTTGCGGGCGCGATCCAGGAGCACGCGGGCCAGCTCTGCGGGGTTGCGCTCGGCCTGGCTGCCGTCGATGTCCTGTGGGAAACAGGCGTGGCCGCAGCTGACATCCACGCGGTAATTGCAGCCCGTCACCTCGTGGGGCAGCACCAGGGCATCCAGGGCCTGGCGCACGGCCAGGGCCGTGTCCCGGCACAGGCGGGGGGTGGCCTCCCGCACGAAGACGGCAAAGAGCGCGTCCTCCACCCGCGCGGGGAGGGCGGTTTCCGGCAGGGCCAGGGCCAGGGCTTGGGCTGCCTTGCGCAGGGCGTCTTCCGCAAAACAGTGGCCGGCGCGCTGCACGATGTGCTCTAGGCCAGCCAATTGCACGGCCACCAGTCCCATGGAAGCCCGCCACGGGATGCCTGCGGCCATGGGTTCGATGTCGGCGCAGGCCGGCAGGGAGGCGTCGGGGGCATCGGGGGGCGTCAGGGGCAACTGCAGGCTGCTCGTCACCGCGCCGTGGGAGACGTGGGGACGCGAGGCCAGCCGGACGGCGTCGATTTCCTTGGCCACCTCGGCCAAAAACGCCTGCCGGTGCACCAACCCGGTCAGGGGGTCGCTGGTGGCCAGCTTGTGCAGATGCAGGTGCTCCAGGCAGGAGGTGGCCAGCCTGGGCAAGCCGGCCAGGGTGGTCTTGGGGGCCTTGAGGGTCACCCCCTTGAGCACCAGCATGCCAAGCAATTCCCCTTCGTACAGCAGTGGCACCAGCACCTTGCGCTCGCGGGAAAGGTGAGCGGCGCGGTAGCCGCCGTCCTCGCCCTGCATCTCCACGGGCAGGCACTGCGGAAAAAACAGATGCCCGGCCTTGAAGGCGATGAATCGCCCCATGGATTCCTTGAGCAGCGGCTCGTAGGCCACCAGATCCTGACGCGACAAGGTGACGGCGCTGGCCGTGGGGATCATTTTGGAGTGCATGCCCCCAGCATGCCAGATTCTAGAGTTTTTCTCAAGAAATTTTCATGAACCGTCCCGCATGCACGCCCGGGCCATCGCGGCTCATTCCGGGTCGGAGAATCCCGGAGGCAGGCCGCCGTGGGCATCGGGCAGGGGGGGCGGCGGGCGGTGGACGGCCAGTTGGATGTCCAGCCCCAGGGCGCGATTCTCCTCCAGGTAGGCCCCGTGCTCCAGGCGCACGGCCGAGGCCGGCTCCACCACGATGGCCCGCTCCGCCCGCACCGGGCAATGGAATTCGCAAAATCCGCAGCCAGCGCAGCGTTCCTCGCGCACCACGGGCACAGCCACGGCCTGTCCCGGCTGGCGGATGAGTTCCACGGCATCGTAGGGGCAGACTTCATCGCACACCAGGCAGGCCTTGTCCTCCTCCCAGGCCAGGCAGCGGTGTCGCAGCACCCGGGCCGTGCCCACCTTGACGGCCTGTTTCTCTGCCAGGGGCAGGGGCAGCAGGGCCAGGGTGGGGCAGACCTGGCCGCAGCGATGGCACCCCGGCTCGCAGGGGCCGCGGCGAGGGGTCAGGACCGGGCTGAACAGCCCGGCCGCGCCGGCTTCTGTCCAGAGGGGCTGGAGGGTGTTGGTGGGGCAGACGGTCATGCACAGGCCGCAACGGACGCAGCGGGCCAGGAAGGCACGCTCCGGCAGGGCGCCGGGGGGGCGGATG
>JAIWOE010000211.1 GCA_020217165.1 Desulfovibrio sp.
GGCGTCGTCGTTGCCGGGAATGATGTAGTCGATGTTATCGGGGTCGCAGTTGGTGTCGGTCACGGCCACAATGGGAATGCCCAGCTTCTTGCATTCCTGCACGGCGATTTCTTCGCGATTGGGGTCGATGATGAACGCCAACTGCGGCAAGCCTTCCATGTCCTTGATGCCGCCGAGCACCAGGTTCAGCTTTTCCACTTCACGCTGGAAGCGAAGCACTTCCTTTTTGTGGAAGCGGCGGATGGTGCCGTCTTCGAAGGCGGCTTCCAGCTTCTTGAGGCGCTCCACGGACTGGCGGATGGTGCTGTAGTTGGTCAGGGTGCCACCCATCCAGCGGTCCACCACGAAATGCATGCCGCAGCGTTCCGCTTCGGCCTTGACGATTTCCTGGGCCTGCCGCTTGGTGCCGATGAAGAGCACCTTGCCGCCGCCAGCAGCGGTGTTGGCAATGGCGTCGTGGGCCGTCTGGAACAGCTTGACGGTCTGCTGCAGGTCAATAATATGGATGCCATTGCGGGCGCCAAAAATGTAAGGCCGCATTTTGGGGTTCCAGCGGCGGGTCTGGTGACCAAAGTGCACGCCGGTTTCCAGCATCTGCTTCATCGTAACGTAGGCCATGGAATCACTCCTCTTGATGGGGTTAGCCTCCATCCCGGCCGGTGCGCAGCGCAGGCGTCACCGTGGGTCGTGCACGGCACGACACCCCTCAAATCCGGGATGTGTGAACTTGGGAACAGGGGTTTATAGGAGGTTTTGTGGCCAATGGCAAGCAAAAGCTCCCGGAATGGCCATTCGCCCTTTGCAGTTCGTTACGAAATGATGTACCACAGCGCAACCAAGACCGAGCGGACCGCCCTGCGCTTGATCGGCAGTGTTTCTTCCCGCTTTTGGTATGGCACTGACGCGCAAGGGCCTGGAGAGACACTGCGAGAGAGCGTTGTTGAATCTCGAATGGTTCCAGCCTGTTGCTTCGCCAGGTACCGCCGTGTGAGACTGTCTCCACCCACGGCAGAACTTTCAAGGAACCAGACATTCATGGCGATTCCTCCGCTGCATATCGGCAACCTGACCGCTCGGCTTCCCATCATCCAGGGGGGCATGGGCATTGGCATTTCCCTTTCCGGACTGGCCTCGGCCGTGGCCCGAGCGGGCGGCGTTGGCGTCATTGCCACGCCCGGCATTGGCATGGATGAGCCTGATTTCCGCACCAACTGGGTGGAGGCCAATTCCCGCGCCCTGGCCAGGGAGATCCGGCAGGCCAAGGCCAATGCCCAAGGCGGCGTCATTGGCGTGAACATCATGACCGTGCTCACCAACTCGCCGGAGCTTATCGCCACGGCCACGGCGGAGAATGCCGATATCATCCTCTCCGGCGCCGGCCTGCCCCTGTCCCTGCCGAAATACGTCACCGAAGGCTCCACCACCAAGCTGGCGCCCATCGTCTCCTCCGGGCGGGCGGCGGCCCTCATCGCCCGCAGCTGGCATTCCAAGTGCGACCGGCTGCCCGACGCCGTGGTGGTGGAAGGCCCCCTGGCTGGCGGGCACCTGGGTTTCAAGCGCGAGGAGCTGGACGACCCGGCCATGCGCCTGGAACTGCTGGTGGCCGAAACCATTGAGGCCCTCAAGCCCTTTGTGCAGAAGGCCGGACGGGACATTCCCGTCATCGCCGCCGGCGGTATTTACACCGGGGCGGACATTCGGGCCATCATGGATCTGGGCGCCTCCGCCGTCCAGCTGGGCACCCGGTTTGTGGCCACCCACGAGTGCGACGCCCACATTGCCTTCAAGCATGCCTTTGTGGACGCCACCCGGGACGACATGGTCATTGTGGACAGTCCCGTGGGCCTGCCCGGCCGCGCCCTGCGCAATACCTTTGTGGAAGGCGCCTTGCGCGGCGAGAAAAAGCCCTTCAGCTGCCCGTACCATTGCCTGAAAAGCTGCGATCCCACCAAGAGCCCGTACTGCATCGCCCTGGCCCTCAAGCAGGCCCAGCGTGGCATGGACGACACCGCCCTGCGCTTTGCCGGCGCCAATGCTTGGCGGGTGGACAAACTCGTCCACGTCCAGGAACTCATGGACGAACTCGTGGCCGGCTACGAAGCAGCCGCGGTGTGACCACAGGCCGCCATACCCGACAGTTCACGCCCGGGGGACCCAGATCCTCCGGGCGTTTTTTCGTGCGAAAAAGCTGTGTATCTTTTTTGGCAGCCCATTGCTTCCCCTGCGGCTTTGCAGTAGCCCTCTGTTCGCACCTTGACGATATTTCATCATCAGTTCCGGAGCGAACCATGAAGCCCATCTCGAAATCGGTTTTCCGCGCCTATGATCTGCGCGGGGTTGTGGATAAGGACATGGACGGCGATTGGGTGGAAACCCTGGGCCGCGCCTGTGGCGCGTATTTTCTCCAGCATGGGCAGACGTCCGCCGTGGTGGGGCATGACTGCCGGCTGAGTTCGCCCGAATACCAGCGGCGCATGGCCGCCGGGCTGGCCGCCGTGGGCCTGGACGTGATCTGCCTGGACATGGTTCCCACGCCGGTGTTCTACTTTGCCTGCAAACACCTGGGGAAAAAGGCGGGGGTGATGATCACCGCTTCTCACAACCCTCCGGAATACAACGGCTTCAAAGTCTGGTGCGGCGATTCCACCATCCACACTGCAGAAATCGACGCCCTGTTTGCCATCATGCAGGCGGGCGAGTTCCCCGCCGGCCGCGGGGTCATCTCCCATCATGACATCGTCCCCGCCTACCTGGACCATCTGGCCGCCCAGGTGCCTGCGCCCCTGGACGTGAAAGTGGTGGTGGACGGTGGCAACGGCGCCGGCGGGCTCATCTGCAAGGACCTGCTGGAGCGCATCGGCTGCACCGTCATCCCCCTGTATTGCGAGCCCGATGGCACGTTCCCCAATCACCATCCCGACCCGGTGATCGAAAAATACATCGGCGACCTGAAGGCCAAGGTGGTGGAGACTGGCGCGGACTTTGGCGCAGGCCTTGATGGCGACGCCGACCGCCTGGGTGTGGTGGACGAGACCGGGGCCCTCATGTACGGTGACCAGCTCCTGGCCATTTACGCCCGGGACATGCTGCGGGATTTCCCCGGGGCCATGGTCATCGGCGAGGTCAAATGCTCCCATCTCTTATATAAGGATATCGCCGCCCACGGCGGTGAGCCCCTCATGTGGATCACCGGCCACTCCATGATCAAGGCCAAAATGGCCGAGACCGGCGCCAAACTGGCTGGCGAGATGAGCGGCCACATGTTTTTTGCAGACCGCTACTTCGGGTTTGACGACGGTATTTACAGCGCCCTGCGCATTGCCCAGATTGTGGCCGCCAACAAGGGCAAGGGGTTGCCCCTCTCCCGGTTCCTGGCCGATTGGCCCCGCACGGCCAATACCCCGGAATTGCGCGTGGACTGCGCAGACGACCGCAAGTTTGCCGTGGTGGAGCAGGCCAAGACCTGGTTCAAGGCCCAGGGCTATGATGTGAACGACGTGGACGGCGTGCGCCTGACCTTTCCGGACGGCTGGGCCCTCATGCGCGCCTCCAACACCCAGCCTTCCTTGGTGCTGCGCTTTGAGGCTGAAAGTCCCGCCAAACTGGCCGAATACAGGGCCCTGGTGGAATCCAGGCTGGCTGAATGGATCGGCGAACTCAAGGACAGCGTGCACTAGAGCCGTACTGTGCCGAAGCGGTTTCGGGGGAGGCCCTGTTTCAGGAAGGCCTTCCCCCGAAGGGCCGCCTTCAAGCGTTGCGGTACAGTCTCGGACCGTGGGGCGTGTCCTCCACGCGGTGGCCGGTGGCCAGCAGAGTCTCGCGCAGGCGGTCAGCGGCGGCAAAGTCCTTGCCTCGCCGGGCAGCTTCGCGTTCGGCCACCAGGGCGGCAATGTCCTGGGGCCAGGTGCCGGCCGGCAGGGGCAGGCGATTGTGGTCTAGCAGACCGAGAATGTCATCCTGAGCGCACAGGGCCTGCCACAGGGCCGCGGCATCGCCAGGGCCAAGGGCGCCCGGAGCGCCCGCCTGGGAGAGAATGCGCCGGCAGCCGCGCAGCAGGGTGGGCCAGTGGCGGTGCAGGCTGCAGTTCTCATCCATGGCCTGCTGAAAGGAGCGGGTCAGTTCCTCGCACAGGGCCTGCACGGCGGGGGAGGGCTGGGCCGCGGGCCCGGCGAGTTCCACCAGCGTTGCGGCGGCGTGCTGGATGCGGTTCCAGTTGGTGGTCCACATTTTCAGGCTGTGGGAAGAAAGCTGCAGGGGCTTGGCCGGAGCGGCGGAAAGCAGCCACAACCGCAGGGCGCGGCTGGGAGTCTCCGACAGCAGGACCGGATCCGGCGTGCCGATGGGAGATTGCAGCGTCACCCAGACCAGCGGTTCCACTCCGGCGCCCAGCCGCCAGATGGCGCGGAAGTTTTCCAGGTGCGGAAAGCTGTGGGCCTGACCGGCCAGAAAGACCGTCAGCCGGGGCAGGGCCTCCAGGGCCACGGCGGCCAGCTGCAGGAACCAGCTGGGGCGCACGTTGCCCCAACGGGTGGGAATCAAATCCCCATGCTTGAGGTCCTGCAGGGAAACACGCTTGAGCAGGGTGAAATCCTTGGGATTCTCCTTCACATAATCGGCCAGGTCCACGGTCTTGCCCAGGGACAGCTTTTCCAGATCAATGTGGGAGAGCTGGCCATATTCCGGGAAACGCAGGACATCGAAATAGACCGAGCGCAGCTTCTCGTAGGCCGCCCCCTTGGTGAGCAGCTTCTCGGCAATGTCGAGGAGGCGCGGCACGGCCTTGCTGGCCGGGAAAAATCCCAGGGCACGGCAGCCCAGGGCCTCGGCCTGCCAGGCAAAGTGTTCCAGGCGGGATTCGCTCAGGGTCTCGCGGGAAATGCCCTCGGCCCGGGCGGCGGCCAGGGTCCGGTCGTCCAGATCGGCCACGCCGGCCACAGCCTGCACCTCCACCCCCCGGGCACGCAGCTGCCGGGCCAGCACATCCAGGTGCACCATGCGCCGCCAGGATTCGGGGTCGTCTAGGATGTCCGGGGCGTCCAGGGGCGGGGCCATGGTGAACAACCCCAGGGGGCGCGGGGCAGGCTCCAGGTAGACGGGCTTGCCGGTGCGCCGGTCCTGCAGCCGCATCCCGGCCTGGGGGCGTTTGGCAAAAAGCGGCGTGGAAAGATAGCGTTCGCCGCTGTCCGGGAACAGCACCACCACCAGCCCCTCGTCCAGTTCCTGGGCTACCTTGATGGCCCCCACCATGGCAGCGCCGGAGCTCATGCCCACCAGCAGGCCTTCTTCCCGGGCCAGGCGACGGCACATCTCGAAACTTTCTTCATCTTCCACGCGCACGATGCGGTCGGGAATTTTTTTGTCATAGATACCTGGCGGGTACGAGGCCTGCATGTTCTTCAGGCCCTGGATGGCATGCCCGGGCCGCGGTTCCAGGGCAATGACCTGAATGGCCGGGTTGCAGGCCCGCATGCGTTTGGCAATGCCCATCACCGTGCCGGAGGTGCCCAGGGTGGCCACCACGTGGGTCACCTTGCCCTCGGTCTGTTCCCAGATTTCCAGCCCCGTGCCCTCGTAGTGTGCGGCAATGGAGGCGGGGTTGTTGAATTGGTCCATGAGGACGTAGGTTTCGGGATGCTCGCGGGCCAGGCGGTAGGCTTCCTCAATGGCGCCATCGGTGGAAAGGTGCCCGGGCGTCAGCTGGATTTCAGCGCCGTAGGCCTGCATGATCATCTTGCGCTCGGCCGAGGCGGTTTCCGGCATGAGCAGACGCAGCCGGTATCCCTTCACGGCGCAAACCATGGCCAGGCCCACACCGGTGTTGCCCGAGGTGGCCTCGATGATGATTTTTTCCGTCCTTGCGTTTGGCCCCAGCAATCCCTGCCGCTCTGCCGCTTCCACCATGGCCAGGGCCACGCGGTCCTTGATGGAGCCGCCGGGGTTGCGGGCTTCGAGCTTGGCCAGGATGGTCACTCCCGGCTTGGAAAACACGCGGTTGATGCGCACAAGGGGTGTTTGCCCGACGGCGGTGAGCACATTCTGATGGTGCATGCTGCAAACTCT
>JAIWOE010000212.1 GCA_020217165.1 Desulfovibrio sp.
GGGACCATTACTTTCCCTTGCCCTTTTTCCTGCTACAGAATTTGGACGCGGTATCGGCACTGCAGCGACCCTGGTTGGCCAGCGCCGCTTTGGTACATCATGCACACTTGCCTATCATGTCCTCTTCGACGTATCTGACAGTCCAGCAGCTTTCCTTCCACGCAAGCACAGAAGACGGAGAGGACATGGCACACAAGGAGATTTCTCTCAAAAGCCCCGCCATCACGCACAATCTGTCCAAAATATCCCACTGTGAATGCCGCAAGCTATTGTTTTCTTTTGCAAACGCATTGCGTAAAAAACTCGTGGCCCAGGGGATGGACAATGCCCGCGTCCTTGAGGGCATTCAGCTTGCCATGAAGGAGTTTGGCCCGGAGAGCTTTGCCATCAATAAGGAATGCATGCACCTAGTCCAGGAGACCTTGGAAAACTTTCTCAATGCCCAGGACAAGGGCGGGGACATCCTTGGCCGCATCGTCTTTCATTTTGTGTTTGATGCGCCGGATGGAAAACGCTTGGTCCATGAAGAAGGCAGTGAGGAAGATATCCTGGCCCGACGGCAATTTACCCCTGGCGTCATTCCCCGGCCCCTCATGCGCTACTTTCTGATCTGCGTTCGCGGAACAGTGAGTGGGGTGGACCCGTTCCAGTCCCTCCCGGTGCTGTTCGGCTCGGATTTTCAATTTATTGAGGAGCGCACCGCCACTGCCCTGGAGCTGGCCAATGACTACCGCATGGTCGAAGACAGCGAGGACTCGCCCATCTATTTTCCCGGCTTTTTCCTCGACAGACGCGTTCAGATGTTTGCCTTTGAACTGCTGAGCAAGGTCTGGCAGCGGCTGGAGGACCTTCCCGAGGGCTGGCTGCTGCGGATCATTGAGAACCTGCATTCCAAACGCCGCAAAACCCTGAGCACCATCGACATGGAACGGCATTTCACCCCGGAAGACATGCAGCAGCTTCACGACGCCGTGCAGCAGGCG
This sequence comes from Desulfovibrio sp., assembly GCA_020217165.1. Classification (GTDB taxonomy): domain Bacteria; phylum Desulfobacterota; class Desulfovibrionia; order Desulfovibrionales; family Desulfovibrionaceae; genus Megalodesulfovibrio. The sequence goes on from JAIWOE010000212.1 coordinate 984, forward strand.
GTCATGCGGCTGCAGCGCGGGCTGCAGTGCGAATTCCGCGCCCCGCGGTGAGCAACGGCGGCCCTACCCCCGCCACCGCACCTCGTGGCGCCAGGGGTTGTGCCGGGCGCAGCAGCCCTGGCCGGCGAACAGGGCATCCTTGGCAGCCTGGCCCGCCAGGCGGTGCTGCATGAGGGCGCACCAGTAGCGTCCGGCAGCCGCGTCCCACACAAGTTCTGGACACCGTGGCAGTTACCCGTGTTTGCGGTGCGATTCCTCGCAGGGATTGTCCAGACAGCACCAGCCGCATCCCACGCAGGCCGGGGCTGTGGAAGCGGTCAGACACGTCGCAGCTGGACTGCGAACACAGAGCGCATACCGCGGGCCACGGGGCGAAGGCCTTCCCCCTGACAACGGCCGGCGCAGGGGCTGTGACAACGCCGAAGAAATGGTGCAGCGTGCATGGAACTCCCCGTTTTCCAGCCCGCCCCAGGCCCCGCAATGGAACCTGCCGGTGCGGGGCATGCGCCACCGTTGCCCCTGCACCGGCTCCTGTCAAGAAGAAAAGCCCCTGCGCTGCCGCCGGCCCGCCGGCCCCCCCCTTGCGCAAGCCGGCTTCCGCCCTTATGACATCTCCCGTGAGGCGTAACGGCAGCGGGGCGTCTTGCAAGGAGCGCCATGACTCGATGGTCATTACCAAATTCGCAATACCCGACATCATCTTCGGCAACGGTTCGTTGACGCATCTGGGCTCATGCGCCCGGCGGCTCGGCGCGCAGCGCGTGTTTTTTGTGAGCGATCAAGGGCTCGCCGCCTCGGGCTGGGTGGACCGGGTGCTGGAGATTCTGGATAACGACCACCTGGACTGTATCCTCTACTCCAACGTGAACTCCAACCCCCGCGACTATCAGGTGCACGAGGGCGCGGAAATTTACGTCCGCGAAAAGGCCGACGTCATCATTGCCCTGGGCGGTGGCAGCCCCATGGATGCAGCCAAGGGCATCGGCCTCATCGTGGGCAACGGCGGCCGCATCAGCGATTATGAAGGGGCCAACCGCGTGGAAAAGCCCCTGCCACCCATGATCTGCATCCCCTCCACCGCCGGCAGCGGCTCGGACATGACCCAGTTCTGCATCATCACCGACGTGGAACGCCAAGTGAAGATGAGCATCATCAGCCGGACCATGGTGCCCAACATCTCCATCATCGACCCGGAGATCCTGACCACCAAAAGCCAGGGGCTGATCATCGCCTCGGCCATCGACGCCCTGGCCCACGCCGTGGAGAGCTATCTGTCCCCGCTTTCCTCGCCTTTTACGGAAATACAGGCCCTGCGGGCCATTGAGCTGTTCATGGCCAACATCCTGCCCGCCGCCCGGGACAAGGACCCCCACGCCCTGCACCAGCTTTCCATTGCCAGTACCGCGGCCGGCATGAGCTTTTCCAACGCCGGGCTGGGCATTCTGCATTCCTTGGCCCACTCCCTGGGGGGGATTTACGATGTGCTGCACGGCATGGTCCATCCCATCCTGCTGCCGGCGGTCATGCGTTTCAACCTACCGGCCTGCATGGACAAAATGGCCCGCATCGGCAGCCAGATCCTGGGCCGGGAAGAGGCCACGCCCCAGCGCACGGCCGTGGCCGGCATCGACGCCCTGGAAAAACTCTTTCAACAGCTGAACGTCACCACCTCCCTGCGCGAGGTGCTGCTGGACAAGGCCCACCTGGAGTCCATCTGTCAAACCGCCACCCAGGACGCCTGCCAGCTGACCAACCCCCGCCACGCCAGCTGGGAGGATTTGCGCGACATCTGCGAGGAGGCCTGGTGAAGACCCAAGCAACCCGCCCCACCAGCATGGCCGATCTCATCGGCATTGAGCACACCAAGCTGGACTTCTTCCAGGAGGTCCAGCGCAAGGTGGAGGAGCTCAAGACCGCGAACTCGAAGTCCGAGAACCAGCGGCAGGAAATCGCCGCCATCCTGGACGGCATTACAGATGTCATGATGGTGCTTTCCGAAGACATGCGCATCATTTCCGTCAACCATGTCTTCACCAAGCTCTTTTCCTATCCCAACGAGCAGACCGCGGTGGGCCGCTACTGCTACGAGCTGTTCCGTAACGAGGACGAACCCTGCCCCGAGTGCCCGGCCTTCCGCTCCCTTTCCACCAACAGCGTGTGCAAGGAAACGGCGTCCTTCAGGATAGACGGCCGCACCCTGCAGTTCGAAATGGTGGCCTCGCCCCTGAAGAACCCGGACTGGCCCCAGCACCGAGTGCTCATCTTCAAGCGCGACGTGACCATGGAGAAGGAATATCAGGCCAAATACTACCAGGCGGAAAAGCTGGCCACCATCGGCGTGCTGGCCACGGGGGTGGCCCACGAAGTGAACAACCCCCTCATGGCCATCTCCGGCTATGCCGAGGGCATCCAGCGCCGCCTGTCCCGTGTGGAACACCTCATGGACCCCGGCATGCGCCAGGATTTCCGGGAATATACGGAAACCATCCTCAAGGAGTGCCGCCGCTGCCGCGACATCGTCCGCGCTTTGCTCAACTTCGGGCATCCCCTGTCCAACCGCCAGGGGGTGGTGCACATCAACGCTGTGGTGGTGGAAACCCTGCGCCTGCTGCAATATCACCTGCGCAAAAAACGCGGGGTGAACGTGGTGGAGCACCTGGACCCGGACCTGCCGGCCATCGAGGGCGATGAAAGCCAGCTCAAGCAGGTGCTGCTCAACCTGCTCACCAACGCCACCGACGCCATCGAGGCCACGGGCCGCCAGGGCTGCATCACCGTGCGCACCTTCCGCAAGGGGGAGGATGCCGTGGTGCTGGCCGTGGAGGACACAGGCTGCGGCATCCCCGCCGGCAATGCGGACAAGCTCTTCGACCCCTTCTACACCACCAAGCCCGTGGGCAAGGGCATCGGCATCGGCCTTTCCACCTGCTATGCCATTGTCCAGGAACACCAAGGAGAGATCACCGTGGTCAGCGAACAGGGCAAGGGATCCACGTTCTTCGTGACCCTGCCACTCGTGCAGCAGGATGCGGATGCCAAGGAGCACCATCATGCGTAGCCCCTACCACGTGCTGGTGGTGGACGATGAGCCTTCCATCCTCAAGCTCCTGGAAAAGGAGCTGGCCCGGGAAGACCGCATCGTCCACACGGCCACCACGGCCCGCCAGGCCCGGGAACGCATGAAGAAAACCGCCTACGACGTGCTGGTGCTGGACGTGCGCCTGCCCGATGGCGATGGGCTGGACCTGTTTGTGGAGGCCAAGGGCGTTGCCCCGGATGCGGAATCCATCCTCATCACCGGCCATGGCGCCATCGACAGCGCCGTGGAGGCCATGCGCCTGGGCGTGTATGACTATATCACCAAACCCTTCAAGCTGGACAGGCTGGACCTGGTGCTGGACAAGGCCTGGCAGCGCGTGCAGCTGCAGCGGGAAAACCGCTCCCTCAAGCACTCCCAGGAAGCCATCCAGCCCCCCAGCAGGCTGGTGGGCAAATCCTCCTGCATCAAGCATCTGCATTTTCTCATCGAAAAAGTCGCCCCCACGGATGCCCCGGTGCTCATCACCGGCGAGTCCGGGGCCGGCAAGGATGTGGTGGCCCACGCCATCCACGCCCGCAGCAAGCGGGCCAGCCATCCCCTCATTATCAAAAACTGCGCCATGCTCCAGCGCGACCTGGTGCGCAGCGAACTCTTTGGGCATGTGAAGGGCGCCTACACCGGCGCCACGGAAACCAAGGACGGGCTCATGGCCTTTGCCCACCGCGGCACCCTGTTCCTGGACGAAATCGGCGAGTTGCCCATGGACGTGCAGGCCTCCCTGCTGCGGGTGCTGGAAGACAAGACCTACCGACGCATGGGGGAAAACGAGGAGCGCCAGGCCAATATCCGCTTTCTCTTTGCCACCAACCGCAACCTGGCCCAGGAGGCTGCGGCGAATCGCTTCCACGAGGCCCTGTTCCACCGCATCAACGTCTTCAACATCCACATCCCGCCCCTGTGCGAACGCAAGGAAGATATCCCCCTGCTGGTGGAGCACTTTCTGGGCCGTCTGTGCAGCGCCCCCGGCGCCTGCACCATTGCAGACAAGGCCATGCAGTGCCTGCTGCAGTACGACTGGCCCGGCAATGTGCGCGAGCTGCGCAACGTCATCGAACGCAGCATCATCCTTTCGGAAAACGGCATCATCACCGAACGGGCCCTGCCCCGGGAACTGGTGGAAAAGAGTCACGAGTGCAATGACAATCCGGACGCACCGGCCGCCGGCGTCCTGACCTTGGACACCATGGAGCGTGACCACATTTCCCGGGTGTTGACCTTTTACGATGGCAACCGGGTCAAGGCCGCCCAGGCCCTGGGCATCGGCCGCAAGACGCTCTACCGCAAGCTGGAAAAATACCGGCTCGAAGAATAAGCGCCCTCCCCCGGTGCGTCCTGCACGCCTGCCGCATCACGCCCGGCCGACAAGATGAACAAGTTGTCATCTTTTCGGCCGGGCAAGTTTTTTAGCTCCCCCTTTCACAGGCAGTTTCTCCAGGTTGGCCTGTTCTGACCCACCTGGCCCCTTTTTCTGTATCACATCGACACACCATTTTATCATGCTGATTTATAATGATAAATCAAGCAGTCTGGGATTGATGTTGATCAATTTTCGCCCCAGGTTGGGCTCGTTGCGCCGTGATGGCCAGCAGCCCGCCGGTATTGATTCAGTATACAACGTGAATATCGACCAATATTTTCTGGCATGCTCCTTGCCTTATAGGCCCCGACTGACGAGAGCGATGTACAGGGGACAACATCCCCTCTGGTGATACCATCAAACCAATCAGGAGCGTGTGTCATGGCTGTTCGCGAACAAGTGTACGGTTTCTTCATCCCCAGCGTGACCCTCATCGGCATCGGCGCCTCCAAGGAAATCCCCGCCAAGATCCGTGAACTGGGCGGCACCAAACCCCTGCTGGTGACCGACAAAGGCATCGTGAAGTCCGGCGTGCTGAAGATGGTCACCGATCTGCTCGACGCCGCCAAGATGGAATACGTGGTATATGACGAAACCATCCCCAACCCCACC
>JAIWOE010000213.1 GCA_020217165.1 Desulfovibrio sp.
AACGAACGCCGCCCCGCCAATCCGCTGTACCGTGCCCCTGGCTCCGACCAATGGGAAGAAAAGAGCTGGGACTGGATGCTGGACACCATCGCCGATCGCATTGTCAAAACCCGTGAAGAAACCCTGGTGACCAAAAACGCCAAGGGCCAGGTGGTGAACCGCTGCGACGGCATCGCCTCCGTAGGCTCGGCGGCCATGGACAACGAGGAGTGCTGGATCTACCAGGCCTGGCTGCGCAGCATGGGCCTCTTCTACATCGAGCACCAGGCCCGTATTTGACACAGCGCAACTGTTGCGGCTCTGGCAGAGTCGTACGGACGCGGCGCGATGACCAATCACTGGATCGACCTGAAGAACAGTGATGTAATCTTGATGATGGGCAGCAACCCTGCCGAAAACCACCCCATCTCCTTCAAATGGGTCATGCGGGCCAAGGACAAGGGCGCCACGCTCATCCATGTGGACCCCCGCTACACCCGCACTTCCACCAAGTGCGATCTTTACGCCCCCCTGCGCTCAGGCTCGGACATTGCCTTCCTCAATGGCATGACCAAGTACATCCTGGACAAGGAACTGTACTTCAAGGACTACGTCCTTAACTACACCAACGCCTCCTTTATCGTGGGCGAGGCCTATTCCTTCGAAGACGGGCTGTTTGCCGGCTACAACAAGGAAACCCGCAAGTACGATAAGTCCAAGTGGGCCTTTGAACGGGATGAAAACGGCAATCCCAAACGCGACGAGACCCTCAAGCACCCCCGCTGCGTCTTCCAGCTCATGAAGAAGCATTATGAGCGCTACGACCTGGACAAGGTCAGCGACATCTGCGGCACGCCCAAGGATCTCATCGTCAAGGTGTACGACGCCTACTGCGCCACCGGCAAGCCGGACAAGAGCGGCACCATCATGTACGCCATGGGTTGGACCCAGCACACCGTGGGCGTGCAGAACATCCGCGCCATGTCCATCAACCAGCTGCTGCTGGGCAACATCGGCGTGGCTGGCGGCGGCGTGAACGCCCTGCGCGGCGAGGCCAACGTTCAGGGCTCCACGGACCATGGCCTGCTCATGCACATCTACCCCGGCTACCTGGCCACTGCCCGCGCATCCATCCCCAGCTTCGAGGAGTACACCAAAAAGTACACCCCCGTGAGCAAGGACCCGCAAAGCGCCAACTGGTGGAGCAACTTCCCCAAATATGCCGCCAGCTACCTCAAAGCCATGTGGCCCGACGCCGAGCTGGAAGAAGCCTACGGCTACCTGCCCAAGGGCGAGGACGGCAAGGATTACTCCTGGCTGACCCTCTTTGACGACATGTTCCAGGGCAAAATCAAGGGCTTCATGGCCTGGGGTCAGAACCCCGCCTGCTCCGGCGCCAACTCCAACAAGACCCGCGAGGCCATGGCCAAGCTGGACTGGATGGTCAACGTCAACATCTTTGACAACGAGACCGGCTCCTTTTGGCGCGGTCCGGGCATGGATCCCAAGAAGATCAAGACCGAAGTCTTCTTCCTGCCTTGCGCCGTGGCCATTGAGAAGGAAGGCTCCATCTCCAACTCCGGCCGCTGGATGCAGTGGCGTTACGTGGGTCCCGAGCCGCGCAAGAACTCCATCCCCGATGGCGACATCATCGTCGAGCTGGCCAAGCGCGTGCAACAGCGCCTGGCCAAGACCCCTGGCAAGCTGGCTGCCCCGGTCACCAAGCTGAAGACCGACTTCTGGGTCAATGACCACGGGCACTTCGATCCGCACAAGATCGCCAAGCTCATCAACGGCTTTGCCCTCAAGGACTTCAAGGTCGGCGACGTGGAATACAAGGCCGGCCAGCAGATTGCCCTCTTCGGCCACCTGCAGGCAGACGGCTCCACCACCTCCGGCTGCTGGGTGTACTGCGGCTCCTACACGGAAAAGGGCAACATGTCCGCCCGCCGCGACAAGACCCAGACCGACATGCAGGCCAACATCGGTCTGTTCCCCAACTGGACCTGGGCCTGGCCGGTGAACCGCCGCATCATCTACAACCGCGCCTCCGTGGATCTGAATGGCAAGCCCTACGCGCCCCAGAAGGCCGTGGTGGAATGGAACGCGGAAGAAAAGAAATGGGTGGGCGACATTCCCGATGGTCCCTGGCCGCCCATGGCGGACAAGGAAAAGGGCAAGCTGCCCTTCATCATGAAGCCCGAAGGCTACGCCTACCTCTACGGTCCCGGCCGGGAGGACGGCCCCCTGCCCGAATACTACGAACCCATGGAATGCCCGGTTATCGTGCATCCCTTCTCCAAAACCCTGCACAACCCCACGGCCCTACACTTCGCCACCGAAGAAAAGGCCGTGTGCGACCCGCGGTATCCCTTCATCTGCTCCACCTACCGCGTGACCGAGCACTGGCAAACCGGCCTGATGACCCGCAACACCCCCTGGCTGCTGGAAGCCGAGCCGCAGATGTTCTGCGAAATGAGCGAAGAGCTGGCCACCCTGCGCGGCATCAAGAACGGCGACAAGGTCATCCTCGACAGCGTACGCGGCAACCTCTGGGCCAAGGCCATCATCACCAAGCGCATCAAGCCCTTCACCATCCAGGGGCAGCAGGTGCACATGGTGGGCATTCCCTGGCACTACGGCTGGTCCTTCCCCAAGAATGGCGGCGACGCAGCCAACATTCTCACGCCGTCCGTTGGCGACCCCAACACCGGCATCCCGGAAACCAAAGCCTTCATGGTCAACGTGACCAAAGCCTAAGGAGAGATGACCATGTCCAAAGGCTTCTTTGTCGATACGACCCGTTGCACAGCCTGCCGAGGCTGCCAGGTGGCTTGCAAGCAGTGGCACGGCAACCCGGCCACGCCCACGGAAAATACCGGCTTTCACCAGAATCCGCCGGACTTCAACTTTTACACCTACAAACTCGTGCGCATGCACGAACAGGAAATTGACGGCCGCATCGACTGGCTCTTCTTCCCGGACCAGTGCCGTCATTGCATCGCCCCGCCCTGCAAGGCCACGGCAGACATGGAAGACGAACACGCCATCATCCATGACGATGCCACGGGGTGCGTGCTCTTTACGGAAAAAACCAAGGATCTTGATGACTACGATTCCGTCATCTCCTCCTGCCCCTACGACGTGCCGCGCAAGGCGGCTGATTCCAATCAGATGGCCAAGTGCGACATGTGTATCGACCGCATCACCAACGGTCTGAGGCCCGCCTGCGTCACCTCCTGCCCCACCGGCGCCATGAACTTTGGCGACCTCAAGGAAATGCAGGCCATGGCCAAGGCCCGGCTGACCGAGGTCCAAAAGGCGTACCCCAACGCCAAACTGTGTGATCCTGACGACGTGCGCGTGATCTTCCTCGTCGCCTACGATCCCAAGCTGTACCATGAATATGCCATTGCCGACGCCCAGGCACCGCGCCAGATGACCCGCAAGAGCCTGCTTGCGGAACTGGTGCGGCCCCTGCGTCGCAGCGGCTCAAGACTGTTCGGCTAACACCTTCCGCTGCGGCAAACGGGACCTGTCGGACACACACCACACGAAGGCCCGGAGGCGCATGCCTCCGGGCCCTTCCCGTTCCAAAAACCACCGGCAGACGCTTACGGCGCCAGCTGCGCGGGGGATGGCGTGGTGAAGTCGAACAATTCCCAATACGTGGTCAAGGTCTCCGGGCTCAGATCAATGAGGGGCGTCAGCACCACCGGGCATACGCCGTCGGCCAGCATGCCCAGCTCCTTGGCCGCGGCGTAGGAGACATCGATAATCCGTGCTCCGCCAAAGGGGCCGCGATCCACCAAGCGCACATCGCAGAACTGGCTGGTGACGGGGTTGGTCACCCGCACCATGGTGTCCATGGGCAAGGTGGGATGCGCGCAGGTGTAGTCCCACATGTCGCACTTCTCGCCGCTGAAGGTGCGGCGACCATGCAACTCCTTGGCAAAGTAGGCAGCCATGCCTTCGCGCTGCAGGCCGGAATCCTGGCCCAAGACCATCCCCGGCGCGCACAACAAAAACACCCACGCCATAACCAGTACGTGATACGGACACAATACACTCATGGTTGCGCCATACCGGGATTATTGCCCCAAGGCAAGATGGGGCTCTCCCCGGGGTGGCAACAAAAAAGCGGCCCCGGTGGGACCGCTTGTGGCGCAAGATCGTCTGCTCTTGTCTCTTTTATTAAGGATAACGAGCTAGCCCTTGCCAGCCTCCATGAGGGCCTGCGCCTTCTCCTTCAGGGAAGCCGGGAACCAGGACAGCAGGTTGAAGGAGGAATAATTGTTCATGGGATCTTCGGCATAGCGGAATCCCAGGCAGTCCTTGCCGCCCTGCTCCACCAGACACGTGTTGGAGGTCAGGTAATACTGGCAGTCGTTGTTGTTGCAGACAAACAGCTCTCCCCATCCGGATTCGGGCGGGCCGATCCAGGATTCCAGAACGCTGTGGCAGTGGGGGCAGGTGCGCTGGTCCATGAAAACTCCTCGGAATATGGCCGCCGCTGGTGGCGGCATGCATTGTTGATGAATGCTGCGTGCGTAAGGGATGAGATAATCCCTGCGCCGGCAAGGTCAAGGAAAATTCTCGTCAAAGCACAGGGTCCATCCATAGGAAAGGGTTGACAGCATCGGCCTGCGGCGATATTCAACACGTCTCTTTGCCGTAGGCGCGTAGCTCAGGGGGAGAGCACTTGCTTGACACGCAAGTGGTCAGGAGTTCAAATCTCCTCGCGCCTACCATATTTTTCTTGCTCGCACAGGCGGAGCGGGAGGCCTCGGCCTCCCGTTCTTGTTATGCCTGCATGCGGGCGCAAGCGTCTGCAAGGCTGGGGCTGCCCGCCACACCAGACGAAGCGCATCGCGCCCGGGCGCGGCGCTAAGGAGCAGGGGTCGTGCAAATCAGGGTCGTGCAACACGATGACGCGGGCGTGCCCGTGGAAATCCCCGCCGGGGCGGCATGCGCCGAGGCCCTCAAGGGCGCCTTGAGCGGCAAGCAGTTCAAGAAAGCGGTTGCCTGCAAGTGCGGCGACCAGCTTCTTGATCTTGCGGCACCCGTGCCTGCCGGCTGCGAGGTCATTTCCCCGGTGCTGCTGGATTCCGAAGAGGGCCTGGACATCCTGCGCCACTCCGCCGCGCACGTCATGGCCACCGCCGTCAAACGCCTGTTCCCCGATGTCAAGGTGACCATCGGCCCGGCCATTGAGCACGGCTTCTATTACGATTTCGACTCCCCCAGGCCCTTCACCCCGGAAGACCTGGAAGCCATTGAGGCCGAGATGCGCAAGGTGGTGGCCGAGGATCTGCCCTTCTCCTGCCAGATTGCCTCCAAAGACGACGCCAAAACCATGTTCGCCGCCATGAACGAGACCTACAAGCTCGAACTCATGGACAGCATCGGGGCGGACGAGTTCAGCATCTACCGCAACGGCGATTTCGTGGACCTCTGCCGCGGCCCCCATGTGCCCCGCACGGGCATGCTCAAGGCCTTCAAGCTCACCTCCGTGGCTGGCGCCTACTGGCGCGGGGACGAGCACGGCCCGCGGTTGCAGCGCATTTACGGCGCGGCCTTTGCGGACGAAAAAGCCCTCAAGGCTCACCTGGACCGCATTGAGGAAGCCAAGCGCCGCGACCATCGTGTACTGGGCAAGCAGTTGGATCTCTTCAGTTTTCACGAAGATGCCGGTGCCGGCATGGTCATCTGGCATCCCAAAGGCGCCCTGGTCCGCACCATTTTGGAAGATTTTGAGCGCAAAGAGCATTTGAAGCGCGGCTACCACATCGTGCAGGGCCCCATCCTGCTCAAGCGCGACCTCTGGGAAACTAGCGGCCACTACGACAACTACCGCGAGAACATGTATTTCACCGAGGTGGACGGCCAGAGCTACGGCGTCAAGCCCATGAACTGCCTCTCCCACATGCTGATCTACAAATCTCGCCTGCGCAGCTACCGCGACCTGCCCCTGCGTCTGTTCGAGCTGGGCGTGGTGCGCCGCCACGAAAAAAGCGGCGTGCTGCATGGCCTGTTGCGCGTGCGGCAGTTCACC
>JAIWOE010000214.1 GCA_020217165.1 Desulfovibrio sp.
TCCTGGACTGCAACCGGGGCGCCGTGCTGCTGTACGGCTATGACAAGCAGGATCTGGTGGGTATGAGCTTCCTGGACCTCTTTGCCGGCAGCCACGACCGCACCCGCCTGACCGAAACCCTGACCAGCGACACCAGGCAGCACCGGGGGCTGGACCAGGCCCGCCATCGCACCCGGGACGGCCGGGAGTTCTTTGTCAGCGTCAGCGTGTCCCGCTCGGAATTCTTCGACCGCATCGTCCTCCTGGCCACGGTGAGCGACATCACCAAGCGCCTGGAAGCCGAGCAGCAGCTCATCCAGGCCTCCAAAATGGCCACCCTGGGCGAAATGGCCACGGGAGTCGCCCATGAAATCAACCAGCCCCTGTCCGTCATCCAGACCAGCATGGACCTGGTCCGCCGCCGGCTCTCCCGCGGCGAACAGCCCGAGCTGTCCCTGCTGACCCGTATGACCGAGCTGGCCACCCAGCAAATCGAACGCGCCACCCGCATCATCAACCACATGCGGGAATTCGGCCGCAAAACCGAGCTGCAGCTGGAACCCGTGAACCTTAACGACGTGCTGCGGCGCGCCTTTGACTTCTTTGGCCAGCAACTGGCCCTGCGCAACATCGAAATGGTCTGGGATCTGGACGAAAAACTCCCCCTGGTGCGCTGCGAGCCCAACCGCATGGAACAGGTGTTCATCAACTTCCTGCTCAACGCCCGCGACGCCATCGAGGAGCATGCCGAGCGCCAGGAAAAGGCCGGCCAGACGGGGCAGACCATCCAACGCCGCATCACCGTCAAAACCATGCACAACCAGGAATACGTGACCCTGCGCATCTCGGATACCGGCGGCGGCGTGCCGCCGGCCATCGCGGCCCGTATCTTCGAGCCCTTTTTCACCACCAAGCAGGTGGGCAAAGGCACGGGGCTGGGCCTGTCCATCAGTTACGGCATCATCCAGGACCACGGCGGGCAAATCCACGTCTCCACCAACGAGACGGGGGGCGCCAGCTTCCACATCCGCCTGCCCGTGGCCAGGGACACCTAGGCGCAACCCACCGATACACACAGGGAGACTTCCATGAGCAAATACCTGTTCGTCCTGGCCCGGGGCCCCGAAGACGGCGGCCGCGTGGAACGTTGCCTGCGTCTGGCTCGCCTGGCCGTGCTCAAGGGGCATGAGGTCAGCCTGTTTTTGATGGACGAGGCCGTGCTGCTGGCCCAGCGGTTCATCTGCTCCCAGCCGGACAAACTGCCGGAGGTGGCGCCAGACTCCCTGTGCCAGCATCTGCAGTTTTTGCGCAAGGCCAAGGCCTCCATCCTGCTGGACGTGCACAGCACCCGGCAACGCCTGGGCGCACGCACCGCCCTGCCCAGCGGCCTGGCCCTCATGAGCGACGCGGCCATGCTGGACCTTGCCGAGGAATCCAAGGTCTTTTCATTTTGATTCGGACTATGCCAAGGAGCTGAAAACATGTCGTTTTCCATCACGCCCCTGCTGGTGGGGGTGCGTAACGTGGATCAGGGAATCATGACCTGGCAGCGCGGCTACGGCAAGCGCATCTGGCTGCCCATGTGGTCCTTCCTGCTCAGGGAAAAGGACGGCGAGGGCCGTCTGCTGCTGGTGGATACCGGGCTGGAAGATTTTGTCCCGCCCCAGGAATTCGTGGACGAAACCGGCCTGCACGCCCAGCTCATGGAAGATGCCCTGGCCCAGGCCGGCGTTGCTCCCGGGGACATCTGGGGCGTGATCAACACCCACCTGCACGATGACCACTGCGGCAACAACCTGCTGTTCCCACAGGCGAAAATCTTTGTCCAGCGGGCGGAGGTCCTGGCCTGCCGCAATCCGCATCCCGTGGACTACCGCTACGACGACTCTTACATTGATGGCGTGAACCTGGTGGAACTGGAGGGCGATGCCGAAATCCTGCCCGGCCTCAAGGTGATTTTCACCCCCGGCCATACCCCCGGCAGCCAGGCTGTGGTGGTGGAGACGGACGAGGGCCCGGCCGTCATCACCGGCATGTGCTGTAATCAGGAAAACTTTCCGGACTCCGGCCCTGCCGTGTGCCCCGGGGTCCATTGCGATGCCTACGCCGCCTACGACGCCGCCCAGGCATTGAAGGCCCTGCGCCAGGCCGGGGCGGAGCTCTACCCCCTGCATGATCTGACCGTGGCCAGCCGGGCCAAGCCATAACACCCCTTCGGGCTGCGGCCGGCTCAGGAAGGGTCATGCTCCCGCAGCTGGAAGCGGCCCGGGGGCTTTTCGAATTCCAGGGTCACGGGATCGCGCAGGTAGTGCTCGTGCAGCAGCCCCTGGTTGATGAGCAGCCGAATCTTGCGGTGCACCTCAGGGTTGTCCAGGTCAAACCGACACCCAAGGACTGTGGAGGTGTGCCGCACCACCACCATGGACACGCCCTGCACCATGGCCTCCTGCTGGAAATAAAAGTCCGCCTGCAGCCGCTCTCCCATGGTGAACTCGCGCTCCGGCGCGGCGATGGCGATGCCCACGCCGGTTTCGCTGATGTTGTGCACATCCGCAGTGCCAGTGCGCAAGCCCAGATACACCGAGAGGTCATGGAGTCTGTGGCGCGCGGCGGTGCGGCGGTCCGGCGCCTCGGCAGGTTCAGGGACAGTGACGGCAGGGCCGGTTTCCAGATCCATTTCCAGGACCGGGATCGGAGGAATATACAAGGAATCCGTGCGGCTCACGGTGTTACAGGCAGAACACTTGACCAGCATGCCCATGTGCCTGACATGGAGGTTCCGCTTCAGGCCGCACTGGAGGCAGGCAAAATAGGCAGCATTGGGCGTGGGAGGATGAATGGCATGCCCGCACTGATGGCATTGGAACATGGTCTTGGGGTGCAACGGCCCCACCGCCAGAAACGTGTTGCATGAGGGGCAGTGCATACGCATGAAATCACCTCTTGCAACATCAAAGCATGTCTTCCCCTGCATTGTAAAGCCCTGGAGGGGGAGAAATTCGCCTGCCTGCCTTTCCCAGTCGATACCACTGGCTTCACGCGCGGGGCGCACCACGGAGTTTTCTTTGCCTCCCTGCCGCCTTGCTGCTAGGATGCCCCGGCAGCCGGACGCCGCAGGCAGCCAGGCTGATCCTTTTGCTTTCGGAGACCCGTGTGAACCCGCCGCAAGTTTCTTCGTTATTGCTGGAAGATACCCAGAACCAGGCCGCACCCTGGCCCATTTTTATCGATGCCGTGGGTGTCTGCGGCCTCAGGCTGCCCGTGCACGTGGCAGACAGGGCCCGTGGCGCCCAACTGGTCACGGCCACCCTGTCCCTTTCCGCCAGCTTGGCCCATGATGCCAAGGGCTCGCACATGAGCCGCTTTGTGGAAGTGCTGGAGGAAGCCCGCTCCCAGGTGTTCACCCCCCTGCGGCTGGCCACCGTGCTGGACGAGTTGCGCCGCCGCCTGCAGGCCCGGCAGGCAACCCTGGAAATGGCCTTCCCGTTTTTTCTGGAGCGCCGCGCCCCGCACACCGGCGCCGCCGCGCTGATGGACTATTCCTGCACCTACGCCGTGACCACCGACGACACCGGCCCGGCCGGCCGGCGCTTCGTGCTTACCGTGGAGGCTCCGGTGGCGGCCCTGTGCCCCTGCAGCAAGGCCATCAGCGATTACGGCGCCCACAACCAGCGCGGTCGCATCCGCATGGAGATCACCCCCCGCCGCGCCATGGATGGTGGCTGGGACATGCCGGCCATTGAGGAATGCATCACCCTGGCCGAGGGGGCGGCCTCGTCCCCGGTCTACCCCCTGCTCAAACGCCCCGACGAACGGGTGGTGACCATGCGCATGTATGAAAACCCCGTCTTTGTGGAGGACATGGCCCGCCACACCGCCGCGGCCCTCATGGCTGATGAGCGTGTGCAAGCCTTCCGGGTGCATGCCGAGACCCTGGAATCCATCCACAACCACAATGCCTTTGCCCGCATTGCCTGGACCCGTGACTCTTGACCCGGGAATCTTGACCCGGGAACCTTGCTCCACCCCGCAATGACGGCAACATGCGCATGGGCCGGCAGGGACAGGATTCCCTTGCCGGCCCATGCGCGTTGCGAGGCGGGGCACGCGGCTACCCTTTGTAAATCTTGCCGGTGATGGAATAGATGAGGTGCCCGGCCACGTTGGTCACGTGGTCGGCCAGACGTTCCAGGGAACGGGCCACAAAGATGAGCTGGGAGTTCACGGCCAGGCGCTCGGGGTGCGCGGCAATCTCCGCATGCAGGGCCCCCATGAGTACCAGATAGGCATCGTCCACGGCGTCGTCACCATGCCACACGGCCATGGCGATCTCTTCGCTCTCCTCGGTCAGGGCTTGCACGGCATCCTGCAGGAGTTTCTGCACCACGACGGCCAGGGCGTCGATTTTGGCCAGCACCCCCTCGGATGGCGGGCCCGGCAGGGCCAGGGTGCTGCCAGCCACGCTGGCGGCGTAATCGGCCACGCGTTCCAGGTCCGTGGCCATCTTGAGGGCCGCCACCACATGACGCAGGTCCGTGGCCACGGGCTGGCGGGTGGCCAGCAGGCCCACGGTCAGGGTATTCACCTGGGCGTGCATGGAATCCACCAGATCATCGGCGCGCAAAATGGCATGGGCCAGTTCGGCATCCCGGGTGCGCAGGGCCTGCATGGCCTTTTCCAATTGCTGGAGGCCCTGTTGCCCCATGCTCACCAGCAAGGAATTCATGCTTTCCAACTCTTCGTCAAAGGATCGAACAATATGCGGTTTTTCTTTGGCCGTCATGGAATTCCTCGCAACTGGCCTAGCCGAAGCGGCCGGTGATGTAGTCGTGCGTCAATTCATGGAGCGGATTGGTGAAAATCTGCTCCGTGGGGCCGATTTCGATGAGGTCGCCAAGGTGAAAATACGCCGTGCGCTGGGAGACCCGGGAGGCCTGCTGCATGGAGTGGGTGACAATGGCGATGGCAAACTGTTCCCGCAATTCGTCGATCAAATCCTCGATGATCGAAGTGGCGATGGGGTCCAGGGCGGAGCACGGCTCGTCCATAAGAATGACTTCCGGGCTCACGGCAATGGTGCGGGCAATGCAGAGGCGTTGCTGCTGGCCACCGGAGAGCCCAGTGCCAGGCTGATCCAGGCGGTCCTTGACCTCGTTCCACAGCCCCGCACGCTTGAGGGACGTTTCCACAATCTCGTCCATCTCGCTCTTGGTGTTCACCAGGCCATGGATGCGCGGCCCATAGGCAATGTTCTCATAAATGGATTTTGGGAACGGATTGGGTTTTTGAAACACCATGCCCACCTGGGCACGCAGGGGCACCACGTCTACCTTGGGGTCATAGATGTTCCGGCCGTCCAGCTCAATGAGCCCGGTCACGCGGCAACTGTCGATGGTATCGTTCATGCGGTTCAGGCAGCGCAGGAAGGTGGATTTTCCGCAGCCCGAAGGGCCGATCATGGCGATGACCTCGTTGTTGCCGATGTCCATGGTCACGTTGTTGATGGCGTGTTTGTCGCCGTAATACACGTTGACGTCCACGCAACGCATGCGCGGTTCTGGGACGCGCGCGGTCCCGACGGTCTGGCGATTGTCACGGGGGACGCGTTTGGCACCCTTGCTGGCGGCGCTGGCCTTGGCCGTGGCAGAGGATGCGTCGGGAGTGCGCTCGTCCATGGCGGTGTTCCTGTCTGAATTCCTGAATTGCAGGGAAAAAAATGAGGTTAACAAGACGCAGGCGGGCCGGCCGTAGGCATGCCGGCCCGCCTGTGGAGGATCGTACTTACTTGAGAGAGTCGCAGTCAATGGGGGTCATGTTCTTGGCTTTGGCGGCAAATTCCTTGCGCTCGGCGTCGGGCATGGGGATCATGCCCTTGTCGGCCAGGTAGCCATCCTTGCCCCAGGCCTTTTCGCTGGTGAATTCAGCCAGGTACTCGGGGATGCCAGGGATGACGGAAGCATGCGCCTTTTTCACGTAGAAGTACAGGGGGCGAGACACGGTGTACTTGCCAGAGGCAATG
>JAIWOE010000215.1 GCA_020217165.1 Desulfovibrio sp.
GGCAACGGGTTTGTGAAAAAGGTCAAGCCCATGTGGCGGCTCTCGGAGTTTGAAACCGCGGCCTACTGCTTCCTGGTTGGCATAGACTACCACATGGGAGCCTGCCCTTTCAGCCGGGGCGCCAGCTTTACCGGCCACAAGTCCTTGCTGGCCGGCCTGGAGGAGACATCCCCCGGCCAGAAGCTGCAGTTTTATCTGGGCTTTCTGGAGTCTGGCCGCCAAGCCTTCCGCCAGGTGCAGGCGGCTTCGCCATGCGCCATCATCCCATGCACCCAGTGCGGCCATCCCACCAATGCCGAATACTGCAGCGTGTGCCGCATGCGCGAAGCCATCGCCCGGCATGCCGCCTCCGTAGATGCATAATCCCGCCTCCGCGGGTGCGCGTGCGCCTGTTCCCGACGGGAAATGAGATGTCAAGCCGGGATTCTTCCTGGGAAGTTCCCATTCTGGGCTGGCTTTTTGGTCACGCCGATGCCATAATTGACGACTGAAGTACCGCTGTACAGCCGTCGTCGGCCCATGCCGGAAGGGATGCGGCCAGGCAGAAGGGGGGACATCTTCTGCCAGCCCGGCGTCACACCATTGGGGGGACAGGATGCTTGACGACATCATGCCAGATGCCCGCAATCGCAAGCCAGATGCCACGGCCAGCGTGACGGACGACACTGCTGCCGCGCCGGACCTTGGCCGCAAGTACAAGCAGGGTCCGCGCAAGCGGCTGGGAGAGATGCTGGTGGAGGCCGGGTTGCTCACCCAGCAAGGCCTGGAAGAGGCCCTGGCGGCCAAGCGCGGCAGTCCCCTCAAGCTGGGGCAGTATCTCATCCAGCATGGCATTGTGGAAGAACAGCGCCTGCTGGCGGTGCTTTCCCGCCAGCTCAAGGTCAAGCGCCTGGACTTCGAATCCTTCGTGCCGGATCCTTCCCTGGCCAGCCTCATCAGCTCGGACCTTGCGGAACGCTGCATGGTGTTGCCCCTGGCCAAACAGGGCGGCGTGCTGTGGGTGGCCATGCAGGATCCCACGGACCTGACATCCCTGGATTCCATCATGCATGTGACCAGGATGGAGGTGGAAATTGCCATCTGCAGCAAGCATGAATTCGATGAGATTGCCCAGGCCATCTATGGCCGCAGCCTGGAATCGGGCATGCTTGCCCACGAAAATTTTGAGGAGATAGGCGACGAGGACGGCGAATACGCCATGGAGGAAGTCGAGGAAGTAGGCGAGCTCAACATCGGCTCCCTGCAGAGCATGGCCCAGGATGCGCCGGTGGTGAAGATCGTCAACTCCATCCTGGTCCAGGCCATGAACAAACGCGCCTCGGATATTCACTTCAGTCGCAAGAAAGACAAGCTGGAACTGAAGTTCCGCATTGATGGCGAACTCAAAACCTTCCCGCCGCCGCCCAAAAAACTCTTCCTGCCCCTCATTTCCCGACTCAAGCTCCTTTCAAATCTGGATATTTCCGTCACCCGCATTCCGCAGGACGGCCGCTTTACCTACCGCGTGCAGCATCGGGAAATCAGTGTGCGCGTTTCCACCTTGCCCACCATCTACGGCGAAAAGGTGGTCATGCGTCTGCATGTGCAAAGCGCCAAGCCCATCTCCCTGGATCAGCTGGGCATGAGCGACAAGGAGCGCGTGAAGATCGACAAGGCCATCCTCAAGCCCCACGGCATGATGCTGGCCACCGGCCCCACCGGTTCGGGCAAGACGACGCTGCTCTATTCCATCCTCAAAAAGCTCTCCAAGCCCACCATCAACACCATTACCCTGGAAGACCCCGTGGAAAGCCGCATTGACGAGGTGACCCAGGTGCAGTTGAACGTCAAGGCCGGCATGACCTTTGCCTCGGGCCTGCGGGCCATCCTGCGGCAGGATCCCGACGTGATCATGGTGGGGGAAATCCGGGATCAGGAAACCGCCAACATTGGCATTCAGGCCGCCATGACCGGCCACAAGGTGCTCTCCACCCTGCACACCAACGACGCCGCCGGTGCCGTGACACGCTTTATCGAAATGGACATCGAGCCGTTCCTCGTGGCCTCCACGCTCCTGGTGGTGGTGGCCCAGCGGCTGGTGCGCCGCATTTGCCCGGACTGCATCGAGCCCTTCGAGGCTCCGCCCATGGCCCTGCGGACCATGGGGGTGGGCGGCTCCCAGCGCATGCACTTTTTCCAGGGCAAGGGGTGCTTCAAGTGCGAGAATACGGGCTTCAAAGGCCGCATGGGCGTGTACGAAGTGCTGGAGGTGGACGACCTGGTGCAGTCACTCATCCTCAAGCGTGCGTCCTCGGTGGAGATCAAGCGGGCGGCCATTCAGGCCAAGCGGCTCTCCACCCTCAAAATGGATGCGGCGTACAAGGTGTTCCAGGGCCTGACCACCTTTGAGGAGTTCACCAGCGTGGCCTTCTGATTGTCCGCTTTGTTCCGCCCTTGCCCCACCGGCCGCGGCAGGGTACACACGGCCATGCCCGCCACGCCTCCTGCCCCGCCGCAGATCACCGTCCTCATGCCCGTGTACAACGCCGCCGCCACCCTGGCCGGGGCGGTGGAGTCCATGCTTGCGCAAACCTACGGCGATTTCGAACTGCTGGCCGTGGACGACGGCTCCGAGGACCAGACCCTGGCCATGCTCCGGGCCTATGCCGCCCGAGACCCTCGGGTGCGGCCTGTGCCCATGCCCCACGGCGGTATCGTGGCCGCCCT
This sequence comes from Desulfovibrio sp., assembly GCA_020217165.1. Classification (GTDB taxonomy): domain Bacteria; phylum Desulfobacterota; class Desulfovibrionia; order Desulfovibrionales; family Desulfovibrionaceae; genus Megalodesulfovibrio. Next base: position 2,707 of record JAIWOE010000215.1, read on the forward strand.
CAACCACGGCCTGACCCTGGCCCGGGGGCGGTATGTGGCCCGCATGGATGGCGATGACTGGAGCCACCCCCAACGCCTAGCCCGGCAATGGCAATTGCTGGAGGCCCAGCCGGAGCTGGGGCTGGTCTCCTGCCTCGTGGAGTTCGGCGGGTGCCGCACCACCTGCGCCGGCTACGCCGCGTATGTAGATTGGATCAACACCCTGACCACCCCTGAAGCCATTGCCGCCAACCGGTTTCGGGAATCCCCCCTGGCGCACCCCTCGGTGATGTTTCGCCGCGAATTGGTTGCGGGCCTGGGCGGCTATCGCGCCGGCCCGTTCCCCGAGGATTACGACCTCTGGCTGCGTTGGCTGGACGCTGGCGTATCCATGGCCAAGTGTCCGGAATCCCTCGTGGTGTGGAGCGATCTTCCTTCTCGTCTGTCCCGAACTCACGCCAACTACGCCGTGGATGCCTTTTATGCCCTCAAGACAGAGGCCCTGGCTCGCTGGCTGGCGCGGCACAATCCGCATCATCCGGAGGTGTACGTCATCGGCGCTGGCCAGGTCAGCCGCAAGCGCGCCCGCCGGCTCCTGGAGCATGGCGTGCGTATTGCGGCCTGGGTGGACATTGATCCCCGCAAAATCGGGCAGCGCTATGGCGGAGTGCCGGTCATCCCTCGCGCAGCGCTGCCCCCGGCCGGGGCGTGCATGGTGCTTTCCTACGTGGCCAGCCGCGACGCCCACGCCCAGATAGCGGAGTTTTTGGAAGCACAAGGATTTGTCGCCGGTGTGGACTACCTGCTGGCGGCCTGAGGAGGAAGCATGTCCCTGTTGCTATTGGATATCGGAAGTGGCACCCAGGATGTGCTGCTGGTGCCGGATGAAGTGTTGGAAGGCCGCTGGCCCCTGGAAAACTGTCCCAAATTCGTGCTGCCGTCCCCGGCGCAACAGGTAGCCAGGCGCATCCGGGCCTGCACTGCGGCCGGCCAGGGGGTGCACTTGCACGGGGAGATCATGGGCGGCGGCTTTTTCCGGGCCCTCAAGGCGCACCTAGCCGCCGGGTTGCCCGCATCGTCCACCCCTCGGGCCGGGCTCTCCCTGTTCGACAACCCTGCTTTTCTGGAAGCCATGGGGGTCACGGTGCGGGAGACGTGCCCCGCCGGACATATCCCCATTTGGACCGGCGACTTTTCCTGGCCCTGGTGGCAGGGCTGGCTGGCCATGGCCGACCTGCCCATGCCGGCCGTGGTGGCTGCCGCGGTGCAGGATCACGGACATCATCCCGAGGGCGGCAACCGCCTGGGTCGGTTCCGGTTGTGGGAGACATTCTTACGGCAGGGGCAAGGGCGTCCCGAGGCACTGCTCTTTGACACGCCACCCCTCGAATATACCCGCCTGGCCGCCCTGCAAGGGAGCATTGCCGGCGGACTGGTGGGGGATACGGGAGCAGCGGCGGTGTTGGGGGCCCTGTTCGACCCCGCCATTGATGCCCTGCAACGCCAGGGTGGGGTGTGCGTGGTGAACTGCGGCAACAGCCACCTCATTGCCTTTCTCATCCACGACGGCCGCATCTGGGGCGTGTACGAACACCACACTGGTATGCGCAGCCGGGAGGAGCTCCTGGATGATCTGGCGCATTTCCGCCGTGGAACCCTGGAACAGGCCCAAGTGCATGCCTCCGGCGGCCACGGGTGTTTGCGGTTGCCGCCGCCGGCAACGGCCGGGGAATTCGAAGAGCTGGTGGTGTTGGGACCGCAGCGGGGGCTGTTGGCCGGGGGAGAGGGTGACGCTGCGAACGCGCCCGCAGGAAGGCTCATCGCCCCCGGGGGAGACATGATGCTGGCTGGCGCTTTTGGCCTGCTGCACGGACAGCGCCTGCGCGATGCGGCGGGCTAAGCGACAAGATTCTTGTGACGAGTCCTCGGGGGTGAGCCTTTTCTGGCAAAAGGTCCCCCTGAAAATCCGCCCAAAGCCGTTACAGATCTGCAGCCTGTGAAATTTGCACTACTACACGGCGGGGGAATACAGATTCAGATGGCGCAAGCCCTTGTTGGAAAGGATGAATCCCTTGCGCTTTTTGCCGGAGCCCATCTCTGCCTTGACGCGGATGAGAAACCCTCGCGCGTACAGCTCGTTGATGATTTTGGGATCCATTTTGTCGTCCTCCACCTTGTCCAGGGGCATGATGCCGCCGTAGCGGCGCAACTGGGAAAGATGGTAGACGTCGGACAACAGATCCCATTGCGCCGGGGTCAGCTCGTCCAGAGCAATGTCATCGGGCAGGGTCTCCACGGGTTCCTGGTTCGCGTGCAGGGCTGCCAGCCCGGCTGGGGTCAGGCGCAGGAGCATGGTGTTGGAGCCGCAGGGGTACTTGAAGTGCACCCGCTCGATGTATTCGGCAAGCAGGAGCTCGTCGATGGCGGCATCGTCGTAAAACAGGGCCAGCTTACGCGGCAGCATGCCGTGGTAGCGGTGCACCTTGGAGAACAGGAATATATCCTTAAGGATCTTGAGATGTTCTTGATTTGGCTGCATGGGGTGCTGGGGCGAAAGGATGGGGCGCGGTGAGGCATCCGGTGCTACATGGCCGCCCGGTCCACGATGGCGGCGCTGAGGTCGGCTTCGCAGGCGATATCCCCTTCCACCGTGGCACGGCACTGCATCTTGACCAGTTGCATGCGCTTGCGAACTTCCGTGGTTTCCAGGATCAACTGATCGCCAGGATGCACTGGTCTACGGAAGCGGACCTTATCCATGCCGGTGAACACGAACAGCTTGGAATGGATCTCTTCCAGGGACAGACTCACCAGAATGCCGCCGGCCTGGGCCATGGCTTCAAGGATGAGCACGCCAGGCATGAGAGGCTGGCCGGGAAAATGGCCCTGAAAAAAGGCTTCGTTGAAGGTTACATTCTTCAAAGCCTTGATAAACTTGCCTTTTTCCCAATCCAGAACCCGGTCCACCAGCAGAAAGGGATACCGGTGTGGTAGCAGATCCAGGATGGCCCGCACGTTGATGCTGTTGCCGGATGCTTCCTGATGCATGACTCCCCCTGATCTCAGCAGAGATAAAGTGAACACATGCCGCCGCGCACAGGTGGGGAGCACGGCGGCATGCAAAAAACAGGGCTATTTGGCACCCTTGTTAAGTTCATTCATGATGGCGTCGGTGACGTCGATGCCAGCGGCGGCAAAGGCCACACCCCCCTGGGAGTCCACCAGGATCAGGGTGTACCGGTTATCCGAGCCGAATTTCTGGATGGCCTTGAAGATGTTTTCCTTGAAAGGCTCCAGCAGGCGGGCTTCTTCT
>JAIWOE010000216.1 GCA_020217165.1 Desulfovibrio sp.
TGCCGAGATCATGGATGTTTGTATGTTCGGGGTGCGCATTCGCCTGCGGATGGACCAGCCGGACCCGCCCTGCGGGGCACGCCTGACCTTTGGCGCCTGCAATCTGGCCCACTGGGGCGAGCTGTTGCAGGGGCAGCGCGGCACAGTGCGCTGGCGTCGCGGCGCGGAGGCCGGGGTGCTCCTGACGGCGCCCCTGTGCGCCCGGGGCAGGGGGTGGGGCAGGGGGCGTCCGGGCTACCCAAGAAAGGCCTGACGCCATGGCGCCAGGCCTTGGTGAGGCATGCTCGTTCGGGAAGATTACTTGGCGGGCCAGGCATCCATGTTGATCCACAACACAGCGCCCAGTTCCACGGGCTTTTGCGCGCCTTCGGGGTTGGGCAGGGTTTCTTCGGCCTCGGTGAGGGCGGCAAAGCCCCACCAGCCGGCCTTGGGACAGGTGAAGGTGAACACGCCATTGTCATCTGTTTGCACCACATGGGCCACATGGTACGGGGTGGGGGGTGTCACTTCCTTCTTTTCATTGTAGAATTCCACTTCCACCGTGGTGTTGGGCGCGGGCTTGCCATCCACCAGCACCTGACCGCTGAAGCTGTACCCGGCGTAATTGCCAAAGGGGCGTGTCAGGGGGACGATTTCCGTCTTCAGGCCCACGGGCTTGTTCCAGCCTTCCTCCTCGCCAAAAGCAGCCACCACGGTCTTGGTGTAATGGATGATGGAGCAGTCTTCGGCAGGTTCCCAGTAGGGCTGCGGCTCCATCACGAAGGTGTACACCCCGGGGCGGGCCACGGCGTAAGACGCCTTCCAGGCCGCATGATCCATGACCATGGCTTCCTTGAGGGTGGGCAGCAGATCCGTGCGGGCACCCTCGGACACCACGTAGAACGCCGCAGGCTTGGCCAGGTCCATGCCTTCCATTTCCATGGGATGGGAGAAGGACAGGGTCAGCTCCACCGTTTTGGCCTTGGCGTCCACGGCATTGGTGGAGGGTATGACCATCCCAAAGTGCGCCATGGCCGGCGCGGTGGCAAGCAGGGAGACGCTCAGGGCCAGGGAGCACAGGAGCAGGCGGGGCAGCAGATTCATGGAGTCTCCTTGATATGAAATGTGGTGCAGTGCGGCAAACAGAATATGATTTTATGATTCGTATTACGCCTGGACAAAAAAATTAGCGCCTTCCTTTCACCAGCATGGCCACCCCAGCCAGACCGAAGAGAAAGCCGATGCCGGCGATGATGTCCTGCACGCTGGGGCCGGGCTGGGCTAGGTCTCGTTGTAATTCCGCCAGTTGGCGCTGCATGGGGGCCAGCTCCGTGCGTACGGTCTCGGCCACCAGGGCCTTGAGGCGGGCGTCGACGAGGGCGGGATCGTTAGGGGGCTGTTGCGGCGAGGCCGACGGAGACGGTTCCGATGTGGCCAGTGGCGCCGGCTTCTGGTGTGCAGGTTCTTGGACGCCGGTTTCCTCGGCGGTGAGCAGCCATTCGTTGCGATGCCCCTCGCCGGCGTTCAGCACAATGCGCAGCTCCCGGCCCCGGGCCTGGGCCGGCAGGGGAAAGCGCACCAGACCGGCGGCATCGGTCTTGCCCTGGAAAACGGGGGCATCCAATCCCTGGGCAAGGGCGTCCACCGCTGCGCCGCGCGCCGGGTTGCCGCGGGAAAAACTGCCCTCCACCACCACATCTCCCCCTTCAATCCAGGCGAACACATTCACCCGATGCGCATGGGCCGGGCCGCACAACACAACGCCCAGCAGCGCAAGGAAGCAGCAGACGCGCAGCATCAGGCACTCCCCGTGGCGGCCCCGGGGGAGGCCGGCAGGTGCAGCAGGTCCGGTTGCACCCGAGCCAGGAATTGCACCACCGCCACAGTGACGGCTCCTTCGATGCACATGACCGGCAGATGCGCCGCCAGCAACAGCATGGCCGTGGGGATGAGGGCCTCGCCCGTGAGGGCCAGGCAGGCGGAGGTGAGTACCGCGGCCACGCCCACGGCGCCAAAGCCCATGCAGAACGCCGCCACGGTGCGCGCCCGGCCGCCCCTGGCCAGCCAGGGCCGCGCCACCAGCCAGCACACCAGCCCGCCAGCGGCCATGGTGGCGGTGTTCACGCCCAGGATGGTCAGCCCGCCGAACTGGAACAGCACGGCCTGCAGCAGCAGGGAGACAAAAATCGCCGGGAAGGCCGCCCAGCCCAGGATGGCGGCCAGCAGGCCGTTGAGCACCAGGTGGACGTTGCCCGGCCCCAGGGGCACATGGATGAGGGAGGCCACGAAAAACGCCGCCGCAAGGAAACTGGCGGTTACCAACTGCTTTTCATCCAGTTTTTTGAGGCCGATGCCAATGCCGGCCGCAGCCACTGCCCATCCGGCCACCAGCACTGGTCCGGCCAGCACGCCTTCGGAAATGTGCATCCAAGCCTCCTTGGCATCGAAACTCTACGGAAATGTACGCGCCGCCGGTGGCATCGTCAACAGGTCGTATGCATGATGCGACACAATTCTCAACTGCGTGACATGATGAGTCTGCAACACGGTTGCGCTGACAAATCAATGAGATGGAACTTGACAATCAATTTCATCCGGACTAATTTATTTCAATGCATCAGCGGGTTCATTCAGATGTGGCACGCCTCGTGCTTCCCCTCAGCAAGGTCCCGGCCGGGACCACCATTCGAATTGAGCATGTGGGGGATTGCCCCGCCATGCGCAGCCGGCTCCTGGCCCTGGGGCTGACGCCCGGCTCCACCGCCCGGGTGGATTCCTGCGGCTGCGGGCAATGCTGCCTGTGCGTGCGCGGGGGGCAGTTGGCCATCGGGCATGGCATGGCGGACAAGATCATGGTCCGCGTGCTGGATGCTGATGATGCTGTGCCGGATCATGACCGCCCCGGGAGGGTCTGCTGCGCGCTCCGCCATTGCGGAAGGTAGTCGCATCTGTCTGCATGATGTTCTGAAGGCATGCCTGCCGGGACTCTTCCAGCTCACTCTGTCCAGATTTATTTGGTTCTTCTTCCTTTATTTTCAGGAGATTATCAGGATATGGCTCACATCATGTCACTGCGAGAGTTGCAGGTGGACCAGCCGGCTGTCATCGCCAGCGTCACCGCCAAGGGGGAGATGGGCCGCCGCATTCGCGACATGGGCCTGGCCCCCGGGGTGCAGGTGAGCGTGTTCGGCCGGGCGCCACTGTATGACCCCGTGGCCCTGCGCGTGCTGGGGACCACCATCAGCCTCAGGAACAATGAAGCGGACCACATTCTGGTCCAAGTGGAGGAGTAGCGGCCGTGGCGGCAACACAACATGCCAGCGTGGCCCTGGCAGGCAACCCCAATGCCGGCAAGACTACTTTGTTCAATGCGCTCACCGGCGCGCGGCAGCATGTGGGCAACTATCCGGGCATCACCGTGGAGCGCAAGGAAGGCGTGGCCATGGTCAACGGTCGGGAGGTCCGCATCTTGGACCTGCCGGGCACGTATTCCCTGTCCGCCTATTCCCCCGAGGAGTTGGTGGCCCGCAATGTGCTGGTGACCGAGCGCCCGCAGGTGGTGGTGGGGGTGCTCAATGCCTCATGCCTGGAGCGCAATCTGTACCTGGCCGTGCAGCTCATGGAGCTGGGCGCCCCCCTGGTGCTGGCCCTGAACATGATGGATGAGGCCGAGGCCCAGGGGCTTCGCATCAACATGCCCCGCTTGGCCGATCTCCTGGGCCTGCCCGTGCTGCCCCTGGTGGCCAAACGGGGCAAGGGGGTGGACGAGCTCATGGCCGTGGTGACGTCTCGTCTGGACACCCCGGTACACGCGCCGCCGCTGCATGTGTCCTACGGGCCGGACCTGGACGCCGCCCTGGCGAGCATGCAGCAGCTCATTGAGGAGCACCGCTTCCTCACGGACCGGTACCCCGCCCGCTGGATCGCCTTGAAATATCTGGAGGCAGACGCCGATATTCTCGCCCAGGGACGTCAGGCCGGGCCCCTCTCCGCCATGCTGGAGGAGATTGCCGAGAAAACCGCAGCCCACTGTCGCAGTACTTTGGAGGTGGAGCCCGAGGCCATCATTGCAGACTACCGATACGGCTTCATTGCGTCCCTCATGCGCAAAGGTGTCCTGTCCAGGGAAGTGGCCGAGGAGCGGCGGGCGTTTTCGGAAAAAATGGACCGCATCCTCACGCAGCGGCTGCTGGGGCCGGTGCTCATGTTCGCGGTGCTCCTGGCGTTGTACCACGCCGTGTTCACCTTGGGGGAAACGCCCATGGGCTGGACCGAGGCCTTCTTTGGCTGGCTCTCGGGGGTGGCGTCCGAAGCCCTGCCCGAGGGCCTGCTGCGCTCCCTGGTGGTGTCCGGGATTATCGACGGCGTGGGCGGGGTGTTCTCCTTTGTGCCGCTGATCATGATCATGTTCTTTCTGTTGGCATTCCTTGAAGATACGGGCTATATGGCCCGCGTGGCCTACATGCTGGACCGCGTGTTCCGCATGTTCGGCCTGCACGGCAGTTCGGTGATGCCCCTGATCATTTCCGGTGGCGTGGGCGGAGGCTGTGCCGTGCCCGGGGTCATGGCCGCGCGCACCCTGCGCAGCCCCAAGGAGCGCCTGGCCACCATCCTGACGGCGCCGTTCATGACCTGCGGCGCCAAGCTGCCGGTCTTCATCCTCATCACCGGAGTGGTCCTGCCCGAGCATCAGGCCTGGGCCATGTTCGCCCTGACCCTCACGGGGTGGGCCATGGCCCTGGTGGGGGCGCGCATCCTGCGCTGGACCGTGATTCGCGGGCCAGCCACCCCCTTTGTCATGGAGCTGCCGCCGTACCGGTTCCCCACCCTGCGCGGCCTGCTCATCCACACCTGGGAACGCACGTGGCAGTACATCAAAAAGGCCGGGACAGTGATTCTGGCCATCTCCATCCTGCTCTGGGCGGCCATGACCTATCCGTCCCTGCCCGAGGAGCAGGCCGCCGCCCTGCCCGATGAAGCTGCCGTGGCCGAGGCCAGTCTGGAGTATTCCATCGCCGGGCGCATCGGCAAGGCGCTGGAGCCCCTCTCCCGCCTGGCCGGCATCGACTGGCGCACCAACATTGCCCTGGTGGGCGGCTTTGCGGCCAAGGAAGTCATCGTCTCCACCCTGGGCACGGCCTATTCCCTGGGTGAGGTGGACGCAGAAGACGCCAGCAGCCTTGCGGAACGCCTGGCGGCGAACCCGGACTTTACCTTGGCGGCGGCCATCGCCCTGATGCTCTTCGTGCTCATCTATGCACCGTGCTTTGTGACGGTGGTGACCATCTGGCGGGAAAGCAACTGGAAGTGGGCCCTGTTCTCCACGGCCTACAGCACAGGAACGGCCTATGTGCTGGCCGTGGCGGTGTATCAGGTCTTGTCCATGGTTATATCATAATAAAATAATTGATAATACTGTGCCGGAGCACTGCGCGCGCCGGCGGCGAGGCACCTGCCCGCCGTCGGCGTTGTTGCGTGTGGCAGCGCAGGCGCACACCGCAAGACAGGCTGTATCCCGATGAGGGTGCAGACGTGAATCTGCAATGGCGGCATGATCGCGTTGATGTATGTTGGTCAGGCATAGGGTCTTTCTCGGTATCGCATGGCTAACCATTGTGACGGCAATGCGTTCTGGTCGCACTGCAGTTAATTTTCATTAGCGAAGCCTGAATCTCTTGCCAAAAGCAATGCGTAGTGTTAAAGAATGGACAGGAAAGAAGTGTCATTGCCTGCTTGTGTCGGTTTGACAATGCATGCCGTTGGTGCGTCTTGTGACGCAATGGGTGAGATGCCTCACGCACAGCAATGGCTTGACTGTTTCTGGAGGGTGATCATGCGCCGGATGCTGCTCCTTGTGTTCGTCATTCTGCTTTCCATGCCCGTGCCGGCAAGTACGCAAAGTCAGGAAATGTATCTGAAAGGGTACATTTATACCCTCAATGGCGAACGGCAACAGGTCACCAAGTTCCTCAATGTGGGATTTACGGAGTATCACTTCGTTCACGATGGCA